>QLUP01000153.1 GCA_018725485.1 Candidatus Lithacetigena glycinireducens
TCTCCCTTGAAAATAACCCAATTTTCATGCGACGTGGTGCGCCGCGGTGCATGGGCGATTCCCTTGAAAATAACACAATTTTCATGCGACGTGGTGCGCCGCGGTGCATGGGCGATTCCTTAAAATCAAGCAGGGTTTTCCTTAGTTTTCGCTAAAATTGGAGAAGAGCCCTATTTTAAGGATTCAACAGTTCTTTGATGCTGCGGCTATTTTCTGAACCTTAAAGGCAATGAAGGTAGGGAAAAGAGGAAACAGGGTCCCGCTGATGATTTCCAGAATCTGATGAGTCTTTGCTGCTGTGGGATTCTCAATCGGAGGGTAATAGATAGCTCGCTTCATGGCTACGAACCGGTACCCCTCTATTTTTTTCAATAACCTTTTCCATTCAGACTCGGATAGAAATTTGGCCTTCCTCCAAAGGGTGTCAGCAAAAAGAGCTTTGATCTTTCTCTTAAGAGTCCAGAGACTATGTTTGTTGAGTACGCCAAGGATCAAATATCCGCTCTCTCTGGTCACTCTAAGCAGTTCCCTTATGGCCTCGACCTTTGCATCCATGAACTCCAGTCCCAAGATGGAGAGAACCAGGTCAAAGGCCTGATCCGGAAAGGGAAGCTTCTTTACGTCGGCTTTGCGGAAGGTTATTGGAAGTCCCCTGCTCTCAGCTTTATGAGATGCGATTTCTAGCATTTGGTCCGACAGGTCGACCGCGGTGACTCTCATGCCCCTTTCGGCCAGCTCAAGGGCATAAATACCAGTGCCACAGGAGGCATCCAGTACTTTCTCCGCCTTGACATCTTCCAGCAAAGAAAAGATGGCCTCCTTTTCTAGGCGGTGGGTCAACCTCCCAAGGGGTGAGGCATACCAGCTATCGTAACTGTGGGCTATCTGGTCGAAAATCTCCGTGTATCCAAGCTCTACTGTATCTCATCTCCTGCTGTCAAAGAAGCTCTATCAGCGGCAGATCTCACAGTGAGGATGCAGAACTTTAAAAGCTTCGGCAAAGGTGAAACCCTTGGACTCTCCCAGAGTTCTGTTATTTTCACCCAGTCTTAATGTTAAAACCACTTCCATAACCAGTATTTTTCGAATAAAACCTTGCCCAAGTGCCAAACTCTGCCCGGTCGTTTCATCCTTACCACCGGTACTGGCTCGGCATAGAAATTACCGCCGGCAAAACCGGCTCGGCCATACCCAAGCTCTAAAAAGCAATATGCCCGGCCATTGTATTTTTTGTCAGCCACCGCATTTCTTACTTCGGCGGCAATATTTTCCGAAACCACCTCGGCCTCATAGTGCGCGAATACTCCCGCTTTAGACAAGGGCTTGCCAGAACTTAAGATAATAACCGCCACATCTCCCAGGGCGAAAACATTATCGTATTTTGTTTTGAGAGTTTTTGCATCGACCGGAATCCACCCTGACTCATTACCAAGGCCTGATTCCCGAATTACCTTTGGCCCTTGATGCGACGGAACAAAAATAAGAAAATCAAATTGAGCAGTTTTGTTTCCTTCGAACAACAATTCTTTTTTGTTTGGATCGACCGTAAGGAGCCGTACTTCTGGATTAAATTTGATGTTTCTGGATTCGAGCAGCGCTCTAAGAATCCTGCCGTTTTCGGGACCGGCCGCCGGCATGGGCAATGCCTCCGGCGTGAAAATGCTAATTTCAGTTTTGGCTCTTATGTCTTTCTTTTGAAAATACTCATCAAGTAAAAAGGCAGCTTCGTAGGGAGCGGCGGGGCACTTGAATGGCAGAGAGGCAATAATAATTGCTACCTTGCCACCGGCAAAATTTTTTAAATCCTCTCGCAGTCTTTCAACCCCTTCGAGTTCATAGAGATCATATCCGGCTTCAGTAAGCCCGGGTACTTTTTCCGGCGCAAGTTCTGCGCCCAGCGCAATAATCAAATAATCATAATGGAAATTGGCATTTTTCGTTCTCACGAGTTTCCGTTCCGGCTCTATTTTCACCACTTCGTCATTAATAAATTCGATTCCCTTGCGATTGAGTGAGGAAAGCGGTTTTTGGATTTTATGCGCCTGGCGCTGGCCCAGCATAAGCCATAAAAAAGATGGCGCATAAATATGCATATCGTTTTTATCAATCACCATAATTCTGGCGAGCTCTTTAGTTTTTTTCTTTAACTCATGAGACGCAACCAACCCACCAGTGCCACCGCCTAAAATAATAATTGTTTTTTGCTCCATGTTTTGCTCCATGTCTGTCTTAAACTAAATCTTTTTTCTTTTTCTCAAACTTTTTTATCAATTCCGCCTCTGGCATAGCGTTCTTTTGGAATAGCCGAAGCAGATCTTTCTTCCGCTCCACTTGCATACATCATATTCATCGCCGCCATTCCACTTATTCCGCTCATCATTTTACTTATTTTTATTCGTTGCGCTTGTGCCCCATTCTTCTAAAATTAAGTCATCTATCGGCTTGGCTAAGGTAGATCGCCTTCAGCGAGCAGGCGGCAAGACATTTGGAGCAGCCGTTACATTGGGCCTCGCTGAGAAAGGGCACGGTATAGGGCTCCTCCTGCCATATGGCTTTCACTGGACACTTCCGGTAGGCGGCACAAATGCCATCCGCACATTTCCGTGGGTGACAACGTCTTACATCAAGGATGACCTTGGACATGGATCTATGTTCTTTTCTAGAGGCGAACACATCGCTCCATAATGCCAAACTCGTGAAGCTTGCTTATCAATTCCTGGCACTTTTGAGGATCCTTTAGCACCTCCTCCACCACTCCAGCCTGCCGATGCTCCTCCTTGAGTCTCACCGTCACTGGCAACCCTAACTTCTTCTCTATGGCATATTGGATCATGAGCCCAATGGCGGCGCTGAAGGGGCACATGGGCGCTGTGAGACCATAAGCGATTTGGATTTCCTGATCCTT
>QLUP01000154.1 GCA_018725485.1 Candidatus Lithacetigena glycinireducens
TGAGTCCGTTTACCTTGCGCGTCGCGAGTGACCAAACAAACCTTAACCTCCCTCTTGTGAACATCAATCCCAGCACAAGTAGCGTGAATGACCTGCATGCTCTTGCCTCCTCTTTGCCTCAATGGACATTGGACTCACGGTCTGCTGCGCACCTTATGAAGGTCAAGTCTCCCTTGCGTGCTCCCCAGGTGGGGGCGACAGTTCGTGGTGCTGAAAGGTGCTCGGCTCAGACTTGTACGCGGGCTTCTTGCACCAGAGAAACACCGGCCTCTGTGCAGACCCGTGGCAGACAAGAGTATAGCGTATACCGACGCAATTTTCATGCGACGTGGTGCGGTGCGCCGCATGGGTGATTTGTACTGGAAACATGCGCCCCGCCTATTACGACAGGGATATTTGTATTAGCTTTGATAAGATTAATTAGATCATAGCCGCTCTGATAACAATAACTGAACATTGTAATACCAATTAAATCGGCATTTGTATTTTTGATTTTATCTTTTAATTTTGCGCTCGATAATTCTATCCCATCGTCAAACAGATCGACTTCAACATTGGCCTTTTTCAACCACGAGGAAAGATATGCTATTCCTACATGTGGATGTGAGGGCTTACTTCCAGTCCCGCCATACATTGACTTCAAACGAGGAATTATAAAAAGTATTTTCATAACTTACAGCACAAGAATATGACCCCTCTTGCAAACAGGCCAGGGAATAACCTTGCCATTTTTTCCCAAAACGGATCAGGAATTTTTGTCAGTATATTCCCCAACCATTCACTTCTTGAGCCTTTAGCGCTGGGATTAATGTAATAATCTTTTTTAATGATCTTAAAATGCTTGGCAACAAACTCTTCACTTTGCCTCACCGTTGGCAAATGAAGATGTTTATACAACTCAAAAGCGCACATATCTACGCCTTTGCCAAAAAAGCTCATAACCCTATGGTATAGAGTATTTTCATTTGGCAGGGATATTATTGTCACTCCATTGTCTTTCATGAGCTTCTTAATATTGTCAACCATCTTTATTGGATTAAGAAGATGCTCTAAGACTTCCGTGCATACAACGATATCAAATCTATCAGTGATAGGAAGTTCGTCTACATCTAAGTGGCATTTAACTATTTTCGCTCCCCTTTGTTTTGCAATTTCTAAGGCTTTATCATCAAAATCAATACCCCAGTACTCAACTTGGGAGGGCAAGAAACTTAGGAGATCCGCAGTATAACAACCGATCTCTAATATCTTATTCTTTCCGTTTACCAAATAAGGCTTTAATAGTGTCCCATATTTTTCCAACCTTTTGTTAACATATTTATCGGTACTCAAGTCCCCGTAGTGCAATTCTGGCATGCTATTCACAACCTTGACCCTTTCTTGCAACGATAAGAACTCCTCCCCCACTTTCATCGCTTTCCTCTTTGTAGAATGGAGATAGCAAAGTCCTAAATAGCCTAATTCTAAATTGATCTACAACTGGAGAAGCATTGAATATCTTTTCCAATAACCTCCAACCCCTGACTCTTTCAAGCAAATATATAATGGCTGCCATAAAATCCCACACTTTAACTGTCTTTGGAGACAAATAGTAATGATGCTCGACATACTCAAGATTGTACTTATTTAATTTTTCTTTCCACTCGTTTATCTCATAACAGTGATAATGATTTAATAGCTCATTTCTTGTTTTTGAATAACTATTTGCCAATTTTTTTAAGCCAGATTTTTTCAGAAGAGAATAAAAAAATAAATATTCGCCAAATTTATTACTCGGAACTGTAAAAATAAGTAAACTGCCATTTTTTAATGAAGATGTGACATTCTTTAAGACCTTCTCGTTATCTGGAATATGTTCAATAACACAATTACTGAATACCAAATTAAAATATTCCTGTCTAAAAGGAAACGCTTGAGCATCTGCAATAATTAAATTCTTATAAATATTGAGTTCTTTTGCCCATAAAACACATTCGCTATCAATTTCTAAACCATAATCAACTTCACCTTCTCCAAAAATATACTTAGAAACCTTTCCATCTCCACAACCCAGGTCAAGAATCGGATGTAGTATGGAGTTCTTTCGAAAATATCTATTGATTGCTTTTACTTCAATTGCACGCCATAAAGCAATTGAAGGGTGATAGTATTCTTTCAACAAGTGTGCTAGGTAGTCTTCCCCCTCAGTATCTATAGAGTCATTCATCCAACAACCTTCTATCTTATGACATCATCTTGTCGTATCATCTGCTGAACTACCCTTGAGAATCAATGAAAAACCATGCCTTACATCAGCTTTTAATCTTGTGAATGAAGTGATGTCTTTTTTTAACCTGCGGAATATACAAGTTGGACGCAAATAAAACTTTCTATATGTCTCATTTCTGGCTTCGATAAGTTCTTCATATGTAATCCCCTTTGGTATATAATATGGCCATGCACCCTTGTAACCCTCTCCATATTCTCCTCTAATATATTTATCAATAACATCTTTCTCAATCACTCCAGCCTTTATTGCATCTTCAAAAAGGGGCGAGCCTGGCATTGGCATGGTTAGGTGTACTCCAATAATATTAGTCCCTAAAATCTGAAGTCTTGCGCAAAATGGAAAAATAAATTAACCCTACAGCGTAATTTTTATAGACTTTTCTTCCCACCTGTATTATAATCCCCTCGTAGGCTCCTCAGATTCCTGAGGATAAAGCGCATCTTGCTTCTCCAACCCGATCAGAAAAAGTGTTGATCGGGAGAGGTGAAATACGCCCTTAACCAGGAGCGCTACGAGGGCTATGAGAAAAGTATAGCACAGGAGCTGTACTTGAAAAGGGTTAAAGAGGAGAGGATCAAAGGCGGGCTTTCGGATCTGAAGCCTGTGGAGATACGCCTTGTAAAAGGGGAAG
>QLUP01000155.1 GCA_018725485.1 Candidatus Lithacetigena glycinireducens
CGGTATTAAATGCACGTTGAGACATCACATTGCAAGGAGTAATACTCACTAATTTTATATCTTTTGCGGCAAATCCACCGTACAGGACAGTATGGGCATGCAGAGGAATCATTCCTGCCAATTGGGTTCCTAAGGTATCGCATATAAATCCACTACCTGCAGCAGTCAACCATGTTCCTGCGGCATAAGTAATTGTTCCGCCTGTTTTTCTCTTTGTCTGTGGGTCAATCTCAGTGCCCCCAGCATAATAAAAGCCCCTCGCTCGCATTCCACAATAACTCGTAAGAGTAATATTTCCGTTCAACGCTACCATATTCACTCTACCAAAGTCCGGAGTTCCGCAAGCTCTTATTTCAATATTTCCTCTGTTGACAATTAAGGTCCCTGGTGCCATAGGAAGGCGACAGGGGTTACCAGCACTCGGTGGGCTATCGTCATCGGTCCGAATATTTGGCGATGTAAGGCATAATCCAAACCAGCCCGTCTCGGGTATATAATTAAATGAGCCACTAACATAGACCGTTCCGTATATACCCCAGCCGAGGTCAAGAGAGCGCCAGCTCTTGTTTACCGTCAAATCACCATCACACCATACATTGCGCAAAAATCCATTTGCCTGCATCAGAGCGCTGCACTGAGCACCTGTCATATAAGTTAGTCCGGACTGAGAGCCAGGCAAACGCGGGTCTGGCGGGGGCACAAACTGCGGAAATGGCACCTGAGCATTTACCCGTGTAAAATATCTTCCGGAGCCGACAGCACCTCCACCTGCCTCACCTTCTGCTTCATTATCTCTGCCATCAGTATTACAATCACCATGCCAACCACCTCTCTCTGTCCCGCAGATACTTACTACTCCATCTTTCCCTATTCTACGATATTTTGTTCCCATCCTATCCCGCCACCCAATACACCACTCCGGTGGACAGCAACATATTCGCCACCAGGGACATCCGCATCTTCCAAAAAAGCAGGGCCTGGAAATTAAAATACCACAACACTGATTTCTCCAATCCGTCCAGGGTCTTTGTCGGGAATATAACTCACCGAATATGTTCCACTCATTGTTCTCTCCTGACCATCCCCTAGGTAGGATACAGGCAAGAAAGGTAGAAAACCTTGAGCTCATATGTATACCGCCCTCGGCGTGTAATTCTCGGTTAAAGGGCGTCTGAACATAAATCGTCTGAATACTTCTTATTATTACATCTCTTCCCCCGGCAGTATCTCTATATTCACCCGTGACCCGGACTGCTTTTATTTCAGTAGCATCCGAGGCAACAGGAAGTAAGGTCCCCGCATCAACTCCTAAAAACTCTACGCTATATCTATTGTTGTCATCTGCCCATGTTCCGTTTCCATTGGCATTTTCATTTAAATCAATTGAAGCGCTAAAATTAAAACAATTATTAGGCATAGTAGGATATTTCATTCTTCTCATAACTCCTCGCATAAGTCCGGATTCACCTACATAAAATGCCCTTTCTTTTGCTCTTTGCGCCTGGGATTTTTTAACTGAATTGGAAACCATCACGGTAAAGGTCGCCCCAAATAAATATAACATCGTCATTGCTGCTAAAACCATCAACATCGCCGCACCGCGCTGCGGGTTGCGAGTTGCGGGTTGCGGGTTTAACTCGCAACTCGGAACCCGAGACCCCTTCAAATATTTGATAAGCCCACTTATGGACTTAGAAATTTTTCTCCTGATGAATAACAATTGTCAAACTCCTCCTTTTCTCCTAACTCATAACCAACAACTCACAACTCGCAACCCATTTTATCTTCCCATTTCCCTTGATACATATTTTGGCATAATCCTGGACTGAAGGGAGTGCAATTTATAGGACTGAACTGCTTCCCCAAGTCCCTTCCACTGAACATCAACTTTTATTTCTTTCACCGGTGCCCGCTCACCTTTAGGGTCAAACATTCCGACAAAATCATAATTAGTAAATTGGTTGGTTGTCTCATCTACACTGTAAGCACGAACCCTAACCTGCCGGGTGTACCAACCGAGTTGTCCTGGACCGGGAAGGCGGGTTATGCTTACTGTGCGCGTATATGTCCAGGTAGGCAAATGTGGGTCAGGAGTCACTATAATCCGTTGTGAGGCGCCTCCACACCAGTCGCCTCCTATCCCATCATTATTAAAATCATTATTTAAACAATAATAATTCCCATCACCCGTGGCGCCAGTAGAACGAGCATCATTTGATTTTGCTACCGCACCGCATATAGGACAGATGATTTTAGCATCCGTTCCAGGGATAGGAGGCACTGTGCCGGCTCTTTCCGTTAGCACTCCATCTAAAATTCCATCTCTATCAAAAGCACGAGAGGGCACACAAGGTTGAGGAGGTTGACGGGGACAGTCCGCCGGATATATATCTTCAATTGCCAGGTTTTGAATTTCCTCCATCTTCTCTTTGGCAAAAGATACCGCTCTATTTGATGCCTCAGCTCTTTTTAGCACTATATAACCCGTGGTAAAAACACTCATAATGGAAAGAGTAGTCATGACCAGCACAACGCTCGCCACAAGAATTTCTACCAAACCCAAACCCCTTTGGTTGTAAATTATAAATTTTTTCATCTGAAAATGCCTCCAAGTTGCTATGCCCGTGCAAACGGGAATCCAGTAAATTCAAAGGGTTTTGGATTCCTGCTTTCGCAGGAATGACACTTTCATCATCCTTTGTGTTGCCGTGCAACATGTGTGTTTCATTTTTTTAAAATTGTGAATATCTCACAATTCCCTATTTTATTTACCCACAAAATACATATTTTAAACATCAGACCCCAAGTTGACTCAGATACCACGATAATATCTCCTCGCCAAAAAATAGTGCCACCACTGCACCCAAAACCATTGCCGGTCCAA
>QLUP01000156.1 GCA_018725485.1 Candidatus Lithacetigena glycinireducens
CAAAATGACAAACCTCCACACCCAAACCAAGAGCAAGTGCTAATAGTTGGGTAAAATATAAAACTGGAACAGGCTTCAAAGAATGGCTTGATTTCATCAAATCTTTTTGCCCAACCTCCAGATTATACAAGCAAAGGGGACAACTGGTGATTAAAATTTCAATACCCCTCTTATTAGCTCCTTGTATGATCTTTAATACTGCACTGTTGATAACTTTTTCTTCTGTTATACCTAAATAAGCACCGCAGCATTCAGTTTTATAGGGAAAATCAACTATTTCACACCCAAGACTCTGGAGGAAATTTTCAAAGATGGTAGGATTTTCCGGGTGGTCAAAAGCGAGTTCTTTCTGGGGTCTTAAAAGTAAACACCCATAATAAGGAGCTGTCCTTAAACCAGTTAGCGAGGTTTTAATTTTATTCTTTAACCCCTCCCATCCTACCTCTTTCCTGATAACTTCCAGGTAATGTAGAACTTTCGTGGAACCATCGTACTTTTCTTCCAGAAAACTGTTTAACTTTTCCCTTTTCTCAGCATCATTCAGGATAAGATAATTGGTTCTTTTTAAAACCTGGTAACAGGCAGAACAAAGAGTAACCAGTTCTTTATCTTCTTTTTTTGCTCCTACAAGATTTCTGGTGGAAGATAATAGGGACATTATATCTTCTGTTCGTAAAGGAAAGACTGCTCCGCAGCAATACCAATCAGGTAGTTCTTCTAACTCAATTTCCAACTCTCGGGCTGTGTAAATAGTTGAATCCCTGAAACTTCGGCTTTGGTTATGTAAAGTGCATCCGGGAAAAAAGGAATATTTCAACTACACACCACCTTTTAGGTTCCTTTCCGCCACAAACTAACTAATGCTTGTTGTGGTAACCTTGTTTTAACCTCATCTGAAAGAACATTGGGATCAAAAGACTGGAAGGTTTCGTTTAAATTATAGTACCGAAGAGCTTCCATTATTCTGGCAATATCAATAAGGCGAGGACAACGCGAAATACAGGTGAAGCAAGAAGTGCAATACCAGGGGCTATTCACTTTAAGTACTTCATCTATTAAGCCAAGCTGAAGCATTCTTACTATCTCATGGGGTGGAACATCCATTAGATTCACAGAAGGACAGCCAGCGGAACACTTACCGCATTGATAGCAATTTATTAATTTTTGGTTACTTCTTTCCTCAATAGCTTCCCTGAGTTCATAGTTAATTATTTCAATGTTTATTTCCATGCTGATTAAACCGAAAAAAGCTTATTCAGCTGGAGCTTCTGGAATAAAGCCCTCTTTCATCAGAAGAGCTGTCATCTCCTGAGCACCTTTTATCATCTTCACCGCTTTGTCATAAAGGACTTCTTTACTTAACTCTATCCTATGAAGACCTTGCTCAATAGCTTTAAGGGCGACAGCCACTGCTACTCGGGGAAATACTTCAGGATCATCCATACGGGGAAGAATACAGGTATCAGTTAATCCTTTTTCTTCTGCGAACTTAGATAATTCAAAAGCTGCTGCTAAACACATTTCATCGCTAATTGTTTTGGCTCGGACATCCAGGGCTCCTCTAAAAATAGCCGGAAATCCCAGGGAATTATTAACCTGGTTGGGAAAATCAGACCTACCCGTAGATACAACCCGAGCGCCTGCTTCTTTGGCTTCCCAGGGCCAGATTTCTGGAATAGGGTTGGCACAGGCAAAAACAATAGCATCTTTGGCCATGGTAGCCACCCACTCTTTTTTGATAACACCTGGTCCTGGACGAGAAAGACCTACCACTGCATCCATTCCTACCAAAGCTTCGGCAATACCTCCGGTTCTTCCTTCTTTATTAGTTTTTAGGCACATTTCCCATTTTTCTTTATAATCTTTCTGTAAATTTTCCCTTCCAGAATGTAAAATCCCCTGACTGTCCAACATTATTATGTTTCCAGGGTCAACTCCAGCCATGATTAAAACCCGGGAGGTACAAATCCCCGAAGCTCCTGCTCCCAGAATTACTACTTTAGCCTGTTTGATATCTTTGCCAACTATCTTAAAAGCGTTAATTAAACCTGCCACTACCACAGTGGCAGTTCCTTGCTGGTCATCATGCCAGACTGGAATATCCATTTCGTTCCTTAACCTTTCAAGTATATAGAAACACTTTGGTTGTGAGATATCTTCCAGATTGATGCCACCGAAATTAGGTTGTAGGTATTTTACCACCTTGATTATTTCTTCGGGGTCTTTAGTGTCCAGGCAGATAGGAACAGCATCAACTCCTCCAAGGTATTTAAATAGGAGCGATTTCCCTTCCATAACGGGCATACCTGCTTCGGGACCGATATCACCCAGACCCAAAACCCTGGTACCATCAGAAACCACAGCAATAGTATTAGCCCGGTTAGTATATTCATAAGATAATTCTTTGTTAGCTTTTATGGCTTTACAGGGTTCAGCTACACCCGGAGTGTACCAGATAGCAAAATCGTCAAAACTTCTGATAGCGCATTTGAGTGCAATCTGAATCTTTCCCTGATAAAAAGGATGCAACCTCATCGCATCCTGCGCAGGTTTTTTGGCTTTTGCCAGTAATTCTTCTACCACATCCATCTTATTATATCCTCCTGTTATTATTTTATTTTTTGTATTTATTTACTCCCTCTTCATAGAGGTCGCCTCCATAGATATCGTTTATTACTATCGCCGGGAAATCTTCTACTTTTAACTCCCTGATGGCTTCAGGGCCTAATTCCTCGTAAGCAATAATCTTTGAACCCTTAATAGTCTTAGCTAATAATGCTCCAGCACCTCCGATAGCGGCAAAATATACCCCTTTTTCTTTCACCAGGGATTCTTTCACTTCCTTAGACCTGAAGCCTTTACCAATCATTCCTTTTA
>QLUP01000157.1 GCA_018725485.1 Candidatus Lithacetigena glycinireducens
TTTTCGCTTAATTTATTCCTATTCATAAAAACCTCTGTTGTTTTTACTAAAAAGAAACATTATATTTTTCCAGCAGTCCACAAACATAACTGCAATCAAAAAGTTCAATACGTTTGCCGTCCACAAATTCTCGGCAGTCTTTTGAGAAGTTGCCGCTTGTAATTAGCACGCCTTTTGTAATATTCGGCTGGTCATGAATTACGCCATATAATGCCCGTGCATGTTCAACGCCTACCACTCCTTTAGGATAGTGCTTACATTGAATGGCTAAAAGTTCTGTCCCACTTGCGCTAATACGTTTTGCGTATATATCAACGCCTTTATCACGTGTCTGAGGTGTAAGTTTTACATGGAAGCCCATTTTTTCATAGAGCATAGAGATAAGCTTCTCGAATTGCTGAGGTGAGATTTCGCTCAATAGTTCGGGAGATATTTTCTTTGCTGATGATGTTGTTGCATCACTGCGTTTGCTTTTTTGCAAATTAAACAAACTAAATAGCTCGTCTTCAGTTAGAGCTTTTGACAGATTCACATCGCTTAAATCGTCAATAACGGATGCAAAAAGTTTCCGCTTTTCTTTAAGAAGGTTTTGTATCCTTTCTTCGATGGTATCTTCTGTAATGAAAGAAGTTACAAAGACTGCCTTTTCTTGACCTATTCGGACAGCCCTTGCTGTAGCTTGATCGGTAACAGCAGGGTTCCACCACTGGTCAAAATGAAATACATGATTGGCTCTCGTCAGTGTTAATCCTAAACTGCCTGCTTTAACAGACATAAGAAGAACCTTACATTCATCTTTACCCTGAAATTCACCAATTATTTTATCTCGTTGTGAATCAGACAACTGTCCATGATACACAAGGGTGTCAAAGGTGTCAAATTGCCGTTTAATCGTAGACTCTAATAATTTTAATGTCTTCTCTGGGTATTGAGAAAACACAAGGGCTTTCTCATCCTGTTCAATAATTTTTTCTATCTCATCCAAAAGATACTCAGATTTGCAGCTTTCTTTTGTAACAGGATCAAAGTTGCAAATCTGTTTCAATTTTGTAATTAGTGCTAAAACATGTTGGACTGTTACTGAATCACCTTGTTCATTCAATGCTACAATCCCTTCTTTTTCAGCCTTGTCGTATGTTTCCCTCTGGGCAGGTGTTAGTTCGAGCCATTTTTCATTATGGGCTACTTTTGGAAATTGATCTCCTAAGACATCTACTTTCCGCTTTAAAAAGTAAGGTTTAATTGCTTCCTTTATTTTTTGTGGTTGTGATGCATCATCGTAATGCAAAAGCCCCGGCTTAAGATATGCAAAAATAGATATCAGTTCCTCTATACAATTTTCCAATGGAGTTCCGGATAAACCCCAACGGCGAGGAGAGTTTATTTGTCTTGTTGCTTTAGTGATATCAGCACTTGGATTCTTTATCTTTTGAATCTCATCTAAGATGATAAAATCAAACTCTTTTTTTGCTATATCTTCCTTTGGAATGTAAGTAAAGATGTAATTACAAGTAGGACATTTCACTTGGACTTCAAATATTTCCTTATCCATTTGGAGCCTTTGAGAACATTTATCATTTGGGCAAGTAATACTGTGGCTTCCATCAGAGTTGGTAACCACTTCATCATTTCTAAGCGAACTGTCTAAGTCTTGTCTCAAGGTTTCATAAGTGGTCAGGTAGAGATGTGCAGGAGTATTCCACAACACTTGTCGTAGTTCCTTTGAACCGCGAACCTTTACCACCCTCACTTCTGGTGCCCAGTCCCATAGTTTTTTCTCCCAGTCTGATAAAACAGATTTAGGGCAAAGTATGAGACCATTAGTTATTTTTCCCATACGCAACAAGAATCGAACAGCAACAATAGCCTGTATCGACTTCCCCAATCCCATCTCATCACCAAGTAAAGCTCGTTCGTGATCTATAAGAAACTTGATACCAGTGCGCTGGAAAGGATATGGTTCCATCCCTGAAAGAAAAGCCATAGGACTATCAAAATTTTCTCCTAAAGGTGGTTGAAGAATTGGGAAAATGAGGTCAAATAAGTCAACCTTGGACGCCCTTTCTCGTTCTTGCTTTTCCTTTTGAATACAAATAGCGCACCAGCTCTTTTTCAAGCCGTGAATGCAATCTTTATCTTCTTCAACTTCTTCAAAAAGGGTGGTTTGTTTATCTTTCTCACCACCTTGCTTGTATGTCTTTCCCGGTGTTCGTGGTCTATCTAATTGAACAGGGAATGATTCTATCTCTGGATAATAAATTTGTTCTTTAAGCCATTCTGTAAAATCTTCTATCAGTTCATCTCCGGATGGGCTATATATGAAAGAATGGCGACAGGTCGGGCATCTAAAATTTAGTTGTTTTCCAAGAGACTGTTCGTTAATAGTTAATCTGAGCTTTTGAAGGCACTGAGAATTTTGGCATGTAATGATTTGAATATAAGAAGGAGTAGCTTGCAGATCAATAACTTCTGGGTTCAGAGGACAAAAGTCAGTAGTAACTATTGGTAAAGAAATAGAAGGAATATCAATTTGGCTTACCTGTGTAACCCGTAAGTCAATTTCAATTTTATCAAGGAAAAGAGTTTCCGTCTGCTTTACTGGGAATACCCTGCTCACCAGATTTAGCTTTGTTCTATCAAAAAACTTTAGGCTGTTTAAAAGCATATTTGTTGATGCCAATTATTGAAATCTTTTATCTTGTTTTCCTAACACTTCTATTGCTTTAAGCATTCTTTCAAACGGTTCAAGCGGGTCAAGATAACTGAATACTTTTTCAAGAATTTCTCTCGCAACTGTTATATCATCATTAAAATCAGGATGTGGAGTAAAGACAATAGGCTGAAACCTACCGGTAGTACAATCAACCCTTTCCC
>QLUP01000158.1 GCA_018725485.1 Candidatus Lithacetigena glycinireducens
AAAATCGCATCGGTCAAGGTTTTGTGGGTTTTACCCTGAATAAATTCAATTTCAGATAAATAAAAATTTTCCAGCCCTGCTCTTAATTTTGATTTGATTTTTCTTACGGCTCTGGCCAATAACTCTAATTTTCCGAAATCTTTTGCGTAAACAGTAAATAACTGGTCAGCTTCGCCCCGATCTTCTTTAGCCAAAATTAAGCCTAAAGTCCGATAATGAATAAACATACCTTAAGTATTGTTAATTTGTGAACGAAGTAAGCAAATTAACGGGTGGTGGGAGGGGCTGTGGCAGATAATGAATAAACATTTTAACTTTAGAAGGGGTGAAAACAAACCCCTCATAATTTGCGGCTCGCCCACCGCAGTCGGGCTCGCCACATTCGGCGCCTGCGCCGCATAATCACGAAGTGATTTGTGCCGGAGGGACGATTTCAAGTTTTTCTTTGGCGGCAAATTCTTTTAATCCAAGAGGCAGGGCGATAGACTTATTAAATCTTTTAGTAGTTAGGGTTGATAGCTACTCCCAATGCGTCAACAGATTCTATCAGGGTTTGGACAGAGACTTTATTGCTCTTTAGTTTCCGTTCGTACATGATACTTTTCCGTGTCATCACTTTGTCTTTCTAATTCCACTGTTAACCCTGCTTTTTTAAGTTCTCTCCGGAAATCATGCGCTCTCGCAAAGCGGTGAGGGTCTTCGGAAGACATAATTTTTTCATTAAGCCACCGTTCCAGATCTCCTTGAAAGGAAGACAAAATTTCTGTTCTCGCTGCCGCATCAAAACGTCCCACGAACTCTACTGCCTTGGTAACCAGATAAGAATCATTGTTATCAAATAACTCTTTCAAGAAACGACCTCTCACCAAGGCTTTATCGGCATCGTTGATCGGCTCTTTAGATTTTCTGCCTTCCTCAATAGGACATACCTTCTCCAAGTTGAGACGCGAGACGCTTGCCCCACGCAAACCATTCAGCATAGCCATACGCTCTTGGGACGATAGCTGAGAGAACTCCTGCTGCAAACGTCCAGAATACTCCTCCGGGGTGCCGAGTGCTGGCTTAATTCCTAATTCTTCTATCAAGCGTTCGCGTTCTTCTTCGAGTCGCTCCTGAGTCATCTCTTCTGGTCTTGATCGAAAAGCGGGGGCCTCAGTGCTCATAATGTACTGCTTTAATTGGTCATCGTTCTCGAAAATTGTATCAACTACCTGACGTATTTTCTCCTGTGCCTCCTGTCCCACTTCTTGTCCTTCTAACTTCTCCTCTTGCTCCTCTGGGTAGTGTTTCCCTATCTCTTCGGGAGATGGACCTCGTTCAATAGACATATTTTTTCCTTTAATAATTAAATAATTTATTGAGATAGGAAGTCGACCAAAATTCCTAGTAACATTATTTTATGAAACAATTTTCTTTTAGCACGTGAATGCTCTCTTCGAGCCCTATTCAGCACCAACTCTGCGAGATATTATAAATTCTGGTATTTCTATTCAATATTTACCAATCCCTCTAAGAGTACTTTTCCTCCTTTTCTGAGAATTTATTTTTGGAGTTTCACATCAGGCCCAACTCTTCTCTCTCTTCTCGTCTGTTTTTTAACTAAAATAGCTTTTTTGTAATCTCTCATAAAGTTCGGTTTCGACCTGGGCCCGATCTCTGCCATACTTTATTCTTGAGTATTCTTTGATTAATCTCTTAACTTCTGGATTTCCCTGGCTCGGAGGAAAAGTAACAATATTAAATGGTTTTGAGGTTTCACCTTTGATTAAAAGCCGAAGTGCCGCATTGTAATTATCTAAATTGACCAAATCTTCTTCGTCAAAAACCGGCTCAAATTGAGTAATTAAGTATTTGGCGTCATCTGGACCAACTCTAAAAGCCAAAATTGAACCAACGTTGCCAAAAATCGCTTTTCTGGTTTCCTCATCAAGCTGACCAATGAACTGATGGCCGAAAATCATATTAAGCCGGTATTTTCTGGCTTCGGCCAAAGCCCTGGTAATTGTCTGGGTGGTAACGTTATGAAATTCATCGATATAAAGATAAAAATCACGTCTTTTTTCCTCCGGGATGTCAGCCCGGGAAAAAGAAGCTATCAAAATCTTCCCGACAATTATCATACCCAACAAATAACTATTAATGTCTCCCAGTCTGCCTTTGGAAAGATTAATAATTAAGATTTTTCCTTCATCCATAATCTCTCGCAAATTAAAGGCGGATTTTTGCTGGACAATAATCGGTCTGACCAAATCATTGGCAATAAAAATGTTCATTTTGCTGGTAATATAGGGAACCATATTAGCCAAAGCTGCTTCTCCTCCGGCTTTTTCTGCTTCTAGTTCCCAGAAGTTTTTAACAACAATGTTTTTACACCTCGAAAGTTTATATTTTCTGAAATTAGCGTCAGCTAAAACCTTAGGTATCTCAATTAAAGTACTACCAGATTCCGGATCTTCCATTACCAACAAAAGGGCATTTCTCATATACTGTTCAAAAATCGGACCGCCAAAACCCAATGCCTTCAGATTATAAAGTTTTTCAAAAATTTCAATCATTTCATTCACCACGAAAGTTCTTGCTTCCGGGAATCTTGGATCATATTCCAGCATATTCAACCCAAGGGGTCTTTCAACATCACCGGGGTTAAAATAAATAACATCTTCTATCCGAAAAGCCGACACCAAACTAAGCGCTTCTTCTGCTAAATCTCCGTGAGGATCAATTAAGCAAACGCCTCTTCCTGACTCAATATCCTGCTTTATCATTTCCTGGAGCAAAACCGATTTTCCGGTCCCGGTTTGACCAACAATGTAAAAGTGTCGACGTCGGTCATCATCTAAAATCCGAGTAATTCTCTCTTCGTCGCGGAA
>QLUP01000159.1 GCA_018725485.1 Candidatus Lithacetigena glycinireducens
ATGCAGAATTATTCTCCTTCTCAAGCTCGTAGTTTTTATGCTGTTTTTGTTACAATAATAACGTGTGGTATGTTTGAGGCCCGGAGGCTATATTCTGAAAATCTAATTCAGCGCTCTAAAGTAGCTTTTAGAAATCATGGTATTTCTTTTGTTCTTTCTGATATTGAGAAGCTTGATTGTGATCTGGGCTTTCCGAATGATTTTGAGTTAGGATTTGATTCTAAATATTACCAGTTACCATTAGTTGCGTGATGTGTTTGTTTTTTTTGTTTTTTATAAAGCAAAAAAAATCTTATTTTTTTTGCCCGAAAATAGGAGCGTGAATACCTTTTTTTATTTATTTATTTTTTTTGTTACGCTCCTATTTTCGGAAAATTTTTTTAAAAAAAATAGGGGTATATGATATTGTATACCCCTATTTTCTGGGATTATTGTCTCTGTCCTGTAGGTGTGTGTGAGTGTTATTCCCGTTTTTTTTGAGGGGCAGGTATGTGAGCCTGCCCCCGTGTGTTGTGGTGTGCTACTTCTGCATCGCATACCTCACGGCTCTGCGAGTGTAATTGTCGTCTCTTATAGCCAGCAGTGCGGTAGCAGAGATTGCGATAATTGGCATGCCGTATTTCTCGGTCAGTTCTTTCTGAAAGTTTTCCGTCCGCACTCGGCAGTTCCCAGCTGCGACAGAATCCTCTGCAGTCACGTATACCTTCTCCAGCGCCTTCAGTTCTGCTTCTTTCCGTTTCTTCTCATTCCTGCGGAGTCTGAAGGCACGGACAGCCTCGCGAAAAACCTTTTTTGGCTCGGTCGTGAATGCAGGGGTATGGTAGCTCTCTCCTGATACGGTGTGTATATACGCTCCTGCCTTCTCTTCTGTGTTCCATCTCCATACGATTCCATTCCCCCGAATGGCACTCTCGTAGAGCCTGCGGAGGTGGTGCGGTTTCAGGACAGTTTTCGTCTTCATCTCGGGTTTCCGGATATGCCGTCTTCCGATGACGCATCCTCCCGATGTCAGAATCTGATACTCCCGAAATCCTTTCCCGTAGTCTATCCAGATGTGCTTCTGGTCTGGCGAAATGGTAGCGGAGTAATCAGCGTAATGCCATACCACTCTACTCCAACCGTAATTCCCGTTGTCTTCGGTTCTGATGCCAGCTTTTCTCATATTTTCCCCTTGGTACCGTTTTCGTAGACGTGAGCTGGCGAACTGTATATGATATGCGAGCTTTGCTACTGCCTTTTCTATATAATCCGGGATGTCTATGGTTCCTGCGAATTTTCTATACTCTTCTCGAAGCTGCGGAATGGTAGTATACCTATATTGAGCATATGCAGGGATTTCTTGGAGAGTTTCTCGCTCTCTCTCCACTGCAGACAGATATACGGGTATGAGTTCCTTGCCTTTCAGCCATTTTTCTACTGCCTTCTGAATGCTTTCCTTTTTCCGTGCCCGTGAGCCACTCTGCTCCAGTGCCCATGTGGTTGCCTCTGTTATGATGTTTCTTTCTTTCATTTTTCCTCCTTTTTTCTTATTTTAGGGAGCAGGCTGTATACCTGCTCCCAAGTGTAGTTTTTTTAGGTTTTATCAATAAATTCGTCAACTGTTCCAAATGTGGCATTGTTGACATCTGCAAGCGTGTGCCCAGTGATAGTTCTGGTCCAGTTAATGCGTGGCTTCTCCGCATACCATACACTTGCTACCACTCCTGCGGGGGTATGGTCATCATATATCCATAGGTCTACGGTATATCCTCCTCCGAGCGCTTCTTCAAGTGTTAGGATTGTTTTCACTTTCATTTTTCTCACCTCCTTTCATATTGTATGATAATAATATATCACATTCACACACAAAAGTCAAGTTATTTTTTCCCTCCTTGTTTCTTGGTTTTCAGTGTCAAAGACACTGTTCCGCTCCATCCGCATCGTCTACACCATGACTCACCTGATCGGTTTGTTATTACATTTTTGCTTTGGCATGCTGAACATATAGGTCTCTTTTTTGTTTCTGTTTTCATTTTCATTTTTCTCACCTCCTTTCATATTGTATGATAATAATATATCACATTCACACACAAAAGTCAAGGTCTTTGTTGTTTTTTCTCTCATCTCCGCATAAATCTTCTTGTAGGTCAGCAATTAGATTCCTTCTTCTTATTTCAAGTTGTTTTAGCGATTGCTTTAGCGATGGTTCCAGAGTTAAGTCGGAGTATTTCTCCATTAATCCTTGAAAGAAGAGGATTGCTTCCTCTATGTCCCAGAGTTCGTCCAAGAGTGAATCAATGCTTCTATTACTCATTGTTTTTTTCACCTCCTTTCGTATAATTATACTGTATCACACTTACACACAAATATCAAGAAAAAAATACAAATAGGTCTATAAAAAATTGTTATACTTTTATTTAAGGACGGTAGCGCTGTGTGGTGAATAGGCTTTCTTCTTATGGGCAGAGCCTTCCAAAAATTTGACCCCAGCCTTATAAGGATAAACCGGTAGGCTCGGCCTGAATAACACCTTAAAATCGTTAGCGGAGCAGATCCTCAACGATTTTAAGGACTCTATTATATGTGTAATCGCTTTGTAGTTCTTTGTCTTCGGTTTTTGCTTACGATGTGCCGAGCCTCCATTTTTATTTTGTATTGTAACGTGCTTACTGGTTAATTGGCTCTTTGATTTATGGATTTGTTTTTTTTTGCAAAAGCGATACTCGCCCTTTGGGTCAAGACACTGTCAGGTTAAAAATTGTTTTTTTGTTTGAATGATTATTTTTACCTTTTTTAATTTTTAACCTGCAGTGGCTTGAGCTTTGCCGAGTAGCGCGGTTTCAGGCTCTTTTAGAGCCTGAAATTTGCCCTATTTTTATTTT
>QLUP01000016.1 GCA_018725485.1 Candidatus Lithacetigena glycinireducens
TATGAAGGATAGAATAAATTGGGGTATATTTGTTGTAGATTAGAACAAGTTATATGAAATTCAGAACCCTGTTATAAGAGGTGAAAAACTATGAAGAGAGAAGAAATATTTGAAAAGATTATTCGGATGCTAAAGAATCGTGGGGTAAAAAAAATAGCTATCTTTGGCTCTTATGTTAGAGGAGAGGAGAAACCAGAAAGCGATATAGATGTTATTGTGGAATTTTCAGAAAGGAGAAGTCTTCTTGAAATTGTGGGAATAGAGCAAGAGTTATCCGATGCGATAGGCTTGAAAGTTGATCTGCTCACTGAAAAATCTATAAGCCCCTATTTGATCGATAGAATCAAGAAAGAAATGGTGGTGATTTATAGATGAAAAAAGACAAACTCGTATATCTGAGACATATTATAGATGCAATAAACCGAATCGAGGAATACACAAAAGGATTGGAGTATATTGATTTTATGAAGATTAATCTGATTCAAGCAGGGGTAATCAGGGAGATTGAGATTATTGGCGAGGCCACGAAGAGATTATCCGATGAGATCAAAGAGAAATATTCCGGCATACCTTGGAGGAAAATAGCAGGGATGAGAGATAAATTGATACACGATTATATGGGGGTAGACCTGGACGCTGTCTGGGATACAGTTGAAAGAGATATCCCCCAACTAAAGGAGAAGATAAAGGGTGTAATTGAAAGGGAAGAGGCAACATGAGCCTGGTTCAGACAAATAGGTCCAACTCAATTTTTACCCTATTTTTATTGAATGGGGTTATGGTAAGGCTATTAAAGGTATTTAAGTGTTAAAGAGAAGATTCTTCATAGAGTGTAGGGAAGGGAAAAGATGGGATTGCCGCAGGGCTTCGCCCTTCGCAATGACTTTCGGGGGATGACAGGGGTGGGGAAAGATGAGGCTGCCGCGCTTCGCTCGCAGAGACAATTATTTATTTGTTTAAAAACCACCGATATAGTATAATTTTTAATGAAATTAACACCCATAAGGGAGGCAATTTAAGAATGATTGTTATAACACCTGATAATTTTCAAAAAGAGGTGTTGGAATCTTCTGTTCCAGTAGTTCTGGACTGCTGGAGGCCGGGATGCCACATCTGTGAAGAATTAGAACCTCAGGTAGAAGAGTTAAATAAGGAGTTGGCAGGAAAAGTTAAGTTTGGGACTTTAAATGTAAGCGATTATAGAGCTTTTGCTCTGGCTAACCTGGAAAAAAAGGTGATGTTTCCTACTTACTACTTTTTCATCAAAGGGCAAATCGTGGATAAACTATGTGGCACAGAATGCTCTCTCAGCACCATTAAAGCCAAGACTAAAAAGGTTTTGGAATTAAGCGAAGTAAAAGAAATTTCAAAAGTATTAGATTTGAAGTTTAATTATTTTTACATCAAAGAAGTTAAATTTGGTTCTAAAACTGAAATAAAGGACAGTACATTATTCATTAATTCAGAAGAGCTAACCAGCAAGATTCTGGAAGACCCTCGCATTAAAAGCGTTGTTCTGGAGATTGCCCATCCGGGAGAATCGGTTAGAATTATGCCGGTAAAAGATGTGGTAGAACCAAGAACTAAAGTTAACGGAGGCAAAGGATACTTTTCAGGAGTATTGGGAGAACCGCAACCTGTGGGTGAAGGTGTTACCAATGTGCTTAAGGGTGTGGGAGTGGTAACTGTTGGTAAAATGGTGGCTTTTCAGGAAGGCATCATTGATATGAGCGGTCTTGGAGCACCCTACTCTATTTTTTCCCGGAATATTAATATCTGCTTAGTAATAGAACCTGTTGATAATATTGAAAGACATGCTCATGAAGAAGCCTTACGTCTGGCTGGATTCAAGGCAGCTAATTACTTGGCTGAAGCGTCGGTTAATCTGGAACCGTGTGAAGTTAAGCACTATGTCAGGGAACCCATGATTGATTTACCTGAAAAATATCCCGGCTTACCTAAGGTAGGATATGTGAAGCTTATTCTTGCCCAGGGGTTATTACACGATACCTATGTTTATGGGTGGGATGCCAAGAAGATGATAGCCACAGTTATGGAACCTATGGAAGCAGTTGATGGAGCGATCGTCAGCGGAAACTGCGTTTCATCCTGCGATAAAAGCACTACCTACCACCATCAAAATGACCCGGTGATTTTTGAGCTATTGGAAAAACATGGAAAAGAAGTTAATTTTATTGCCACTATTATTGCACCAGAAGGGGTAACCCTGGAAATAAAAAAACGCTCTACTTTTATGGTTGGAAAAATAGCTAAATCTCTTGGTCTTGAGGGAGCTGTAGTAACTCAGGAAGGCTTTGGCAACCCGGATACTGATTTAATGCTTGCCTGTAAGAACCTGGAAAAAAATGGCATTAAAACGGTTTTAATAACCGATGAATATGCCGGGAGGGATGGTTCTTCACAGTCTTTAGCTGATGCTACACCTGAAGCCAATGCCGTGGTAAGTTCAGGAAACGCCAATGAGCTGATTACTATTCCCCCTATGAAAAAAATTATTGGAAATAAAGAATCAGTTAAGGTAATCGCTGGAGGATCTGATAACTCTTTGAATCCAGACGGGAGTATGACTGTAGAATTGCAGGTATTTGTTGGAGCTACCAATCAACTTGGTTTTACTTATCTTTCTGCGAAAACCGTTTAGGAGGTCCGTATTAAATGGGAAAATTTGAGGGTAAGAAATTTTGTGCAATTGGAGAACGCGATGGAATTCCCGGTCCTGCCATGGCAGAATGCCTGAATTCCCTCGGTGGAGAAGTAGTATTTATTACTTCCGAGTGTTTTGTCTGAACGGCTGCAGGTTCAATGGACCTGGAAAATCAAGGAAGGATTAAAGAAATAGCTGAAAAATATGGTCAGGATGAAGTTGTCGTGGTTTTAGGTAACGCTGACCCAGGTGGAGCAGAGGTTTTTGCTGAAACCGTGACCATAGGCGACCCTTCTTACGCAGGTCCATTGGCTGGAGTCTCGTTGGGACTCCCCGTATATCATATTTTTGAATTAAAAAGTGAAGTTGACCCTTCAGTCTGGCAGGAAAATATAGAAATGATGGAATTAGTTCTTGATGTTGAAGGGCTGATTAATTCCATTAAAGAAAGACGAGAAAAATACAGCAGGTATAGCATACCGGTATAGGAGGCTGATTAATGGAAAAGATAAGAGTAGTTCATTATATCAACCAATTTTTTGGAGGAATCGGAGGAGAAGATAAAGCAGGTTTAGAGCCTCTGGTGAGAACCGGGAAAGTTGGACCTGGAATTGCCTTACAGAATATTCTTGGTGACGAATATGAAATCGTAGCAACTATTGTCTGTGGTGATAATTATTTTGTAGAAAATCTGGAGAAAGTTAAACTGGAATTACTGAAACTTATTAAAGAATCCAATCCCCAAATCTTTTTTGCTGGTCCAGCGTTTAATGCGGGGAGGTACGGAGTAGCCTGTGGAACTATCTGTGAAGTGGTGCAAAAGGAACTGGGAATTCCAGTGGTTACCGGTGTTTTCTCGGGTAGTCCAGCGGCTGAGATGTTTAATCGGAATCTTTACATCGCAACTACTGCTGATTCAGCCCGGGGTATGGAAGAAGCAGTTAGAAGAATGGTTAACCTGGGTGTTAAGCTTCTGCAGAAACTTCCGATTGGCGACCCTGAAGTTGAAAATTATATTCCCCGGGGTATAAGGCAAAATATTTTCAGTGAAGATTTAGGGGCCAAAAGAGCTGTGGATATGTTAGTTAAAAAACTGAACCAGGAACCCTTTAAAACAGAATATCCTATGCCTTCCTTTGATAGGGTCCCACCTGCTCATCCCGTTGAAAGTTTATCCGAGGCTGTAGTGGGACTTACCGGGTGTGGTGGAATTGTACCTAAAGGTAATCCCGACCGAATTGAAGCCTCCAGCGCTTCTAAGTATGGAACTTACGAAATTACTGGAGTTGCTAACCTCACCGGAGAGATGTTTGAATCTGCCCATGGAGGATACGATACCACCTATGCCAATGAGGACCCGGATAGGGTTCTACCGGTTGATGTTCTCAGAGACATGGAAAGAGAAGGTAAAATAAAGAAACTCCACGATATTTTCTATAGTACTGTGGGTAATGGTACTTCGGTAGAAAATGCTAAAAGATATGGCCAGGAAATTGCTCAGAAGTTTAAAGATGCGGCGGTCAACGCGGTTATGGTAACCTCTACCTGAGGCACCTGCACGCGTTGCGGCGCAACGCTGGTTAAAGAAATTGAAAGAGCAGGTATTCCCACAGTGCATATTGCTACGGTGGTGCCTATTTCTCAAACTGTTGGCGCTAACAGGATTGTTCCTGCAGTAGCTATTCCTTACCCCTTAGGTGACCCCAAATTATCCAGGGAAGAGGAATATAAACAACGTAGGAAAATTGTGGAGACTGCTTTAAGAGCAGTATCAACTCATATAGATACTCAAACCGTTTTTGAGGTAAAATAATAGCGTTAAGACTAAGAGATTTCAACACGGTATTTAGTCTAAGAGAATAACGGGGGAGGTATAATAAACCTCCCCTCTTACTATGGAGGTAATTTAATATGAGACCAGTGGTAAAAGGAGTAGCACTCTCACTTTTTCATGTGCCTACCCTGATGGCTTATTATGGGAATGTTCCATATTATGAAAGAGTGTTTAAGCCTGATTCTGAATACTTATCTAAACTTACTTCAACTGCAAGAACCTATGATGAGGTGGTAAAATATCCCCCCAACCAGGTATTTATTGGAAATTATTCACCTGAAGATTTAAGAAAGATTAGCAGACCCTGGTCAGTCAATGATAACTTCTCAGCAAATAGAGCAGGGGAGTTTGGTGAAATATTCAATGAACTGGAATTCTATGGGTGGTTAAAAATCGCCGATTCTTTTGACCTGGTATGGTTAGAAAAAAGCTTTTTAGCCCGGGTAAAAGAAATTCTTTCCGGGCATTCTTTATTTAATCCATCTGACCTGAAGGATTTAGGTGAAGGCAGGGACTTGGAAGATGTTAAAAATGAGATTAATAAGGGTAATGCTATACCTTTACTTTGTGGTTCAGAAATAGTTGGTAGTGTTAGAAACGCACATAGTTACGATGAAAATCTGAAAGGCTATCCCCTCCTGGAAAAATTATCTAATAAGGCTTCAGCAATAGTAGTTTTAAGGCAGGTTATTAACAATTGTGCTATGGAAGCTAAATCCATAGATTTCGTCATAGAATCCTCTGAAGAAGCGGTAGGAGATATGTTTCAACCTGGAGGTGGAGACCTGGCTAAAGCCATCGCTGAAAAAGCTCAATGTGTTAATGCTAATGGAGTGGATGTTCGGGCATTTTGTGCTGGACCGGCTGGAGCAGTCGTTATAGCATCTTCCCTGGTTAAATCAGGGCTGTTTAAAAATGTGGCGGTTATCGGTGGAGGCTCAATACCTAAATTAGGAATGAACTCCCGGGAGCATGTGGCTAAAGGTTTGAAACCCTTAGAAGATTGCCTGGGAGCAGTAGCCATACTTATTTCTGAAGATGACGGTGTATCACCGGTGATAAATCTTGATTCCGTCGGTAGACATAAAGTCGGGACAGGGTCTTCGCCACAGGCAATCACCACAGCCCTGGTTTCTGAACCACTGAAAAAACTGGGACTCAGTTTTTCAGATGTAGATAAATATGCTCCCGAACTTCATAACCCTGAAATAACCGAACCTGCAGGAGCAGGTGATGTTCCCCTGGCTAATATCAAAATGATTGCCGCCTTAGCTACCATGCAGGGTGAGATAAAACGAGAACAAATGGACAGTTTTATTGTTGAGAGAGGTATAGTTGGCTTTTCTCCAACCCAGGGACATATTCCCTCAGGGGTACCTTTTCTGGGGTGGGCAAGGAAAGAGATTCTAAAGGGAAACTGGAAAAGGGTTATGGTAATTGGAAAAGGAAGTCTGTTTTTAGCCCGAATGACTAACCTTGCTGAAGGGTTTTCTTTCCTGGTGGAAAAGAATGAACCACTCAGGGAATTACCACAACCGTCAACCCTGAGCAGGGAATATATAAGAGAGGTAATAATTGAAGTTTTACAGGAAATATCAGGTAATCTTGGAGGGTGATGTTTGGTGGATACAAAGGATTTAAAAAAGATTATAACTGAAGAGTTTAAACAAGTTATTGACAAAATCAAAAGGGACATGATTTCCAAAACTTGCATAGGTTTGACCCTGGAAGGTAACGAACATGGTCCGAAGGAGCTTATCAAGGGAGCTGAGGAGGCTGGCAGGGATAATCCGATGCTGGAAGTGGTTTTAATCGGTTCCCAGAATTATGGTTCACAATTATCTTTTTATAAAACTGGAGAGTCTCTGAAGGAATGTCATAAGGAAATGGAATTGCTTCTGGATGAAGGTGAAATAGATGGAGCGGTAACTCTTCATTACGATTTCCCCATAGGCGTAACCACAGTAGGTAGAGCAATCACTCCTGGAAGAGGCAGGGAAATTTATATTTCATCTACTACGGGGACTTCGGCTATTAATAGGGTAGAAGCAATGATATTAAATGTTATTTATGGAGTAGCTATCGCTAAGTCCCACGGCATAGAAAAGCCTACGGTGGGGGTGTTGAACATTGAGGGCGGTAGGGTGGTGGAAAAAGCTATAAACGATTTGAACAGGGCTGGTTACCCCATTCAGTCCGGTATCTCTTTAAGGTCTGATGGTGGAATGGTATTAAGGGGTAATGACCTGTTAGCTGGTGGAGTGGAGGTAGTGGTATGCGATTCCCTGACAGGTAATATTCTGGTAAAAATATTTTCAGCTTTTCATACCGGTGGAGACTACGAAGGGGTTGGCTATGGGTATGGTCCTGCAACTGGAAAAGAGTATAAAAGAAAAGTAGCTATAATATCTCGTGCCTCTGGCGCACCAGTAGTAAAAGGGGCGATTCTGGACATGTTTCGATGCCTTAGGGGAGATTATGTTAAGAAGGTTGAAGAGGAATTATTAAAAGCGGAAAAGGCTGGATTAAGAGAAATAATTGGTAGATACACGACTAAATTAGCAGAGAAAAAAGTTGAACCGGTTAAACTTGTGGTAAAACCCATACCTGTTGATGAAGAAATACCAGGAATTGATGTATTAATGATAGACGATGCTGTAGATATTCTACTAAACGAAGGAGTTTATGCAGAAGCTTGCATGGGTTGCACCGGACCAGCAGTAAGGGTCAGTAAAGAGGATAAAGAGAAAGCATTAAGGTTATTAAAAGAAAAAGGGATGATATAGCAACTGTAAAATATTTATCTAAATTCAACCTTTAAAGTTATCTGAACTGTTGTTATCACTTTCCTGGTCTGTATCATCTGTTAAATCATCAAATACTAATCCTTTGGGTTTTACGACATAACGATAAGAAAAGTTGGCGAGGATATGAGAGGTTACTGGAGAAAACAATAACATCAATAAGATTATCAGGAGAGACTTTAAACCAAATTCATTGAAACCATTTTTAACTATGATACTAGCCATGATAAAGAAAATACCCATGGAACTGATTATTGATGCTGAATGAATTTTGGTGTAAAGGTCAAAGAATCTTAATAATCCAATACAACCAATAATATGCGCTATAACACCCCATATTATTAATATGTCACTTAACATGATTTTTCCTGTTATTTTCAACCCTATCGTGGTAATTTTGTAAAAATCTACCAAAGCCAACTATAACCAGGAAATTTGCAAATACCATTATTATTAGAACATCCATTAAATAACTGAGATTTTTAACCAATGCCAGTAAACCTATAATTGATATTGTTATGTTTCCCATCACCTCAATTATCAATATAGAATCACTGGAGGTTGGACTTTTAACCAATCTATATATCAATATTAAAATGAGGAAACTCAAAAAAGCTATATAAATCATTCTTCAAAAACCTTTTTCAGGATACTTTCAAATTTCTCAATTATCTCTTTTCTTAAGACCTCTCTATTAGTGTCTTCAACATTTAATTTATGAATGTAAAGATAATTTCCTACAAGATTAACAGTAAGAGTTCCGGGAGTTAAAGTTATGGAGTTGGCAAGGATAACCTGTGCTAATTTATTATTCAGATTGGTTTTGCATTTAATTAAAGCTGGTTTAACCGTTATTTTAGGCTGTAAAATAGAGTAACCCACTTTGAGACTGGAAAGCATTATCTCTTTAAATAAAAATAAAAGGTAATATACGATATAAATTAATCTTTTAAAAGAGATATTTACCTGGAGAAAAGGAAAATCTTTTCCAAAAATAAAAATTGATAAAAGGGAAATGAATATCCCTAATATTATATAATCGGGAGTTAGTTTATTAGTAATAACTATCCAAAAAATAAAAAATAGTAAAAAAGTTGGTAGATGTTTTATTATCTTAGTAAAATAAATTCTGACCACTTCCTTCCTAATAAAAGAGTATTTTGTATTATTTCATTAAAATAAATAGAAACTCCATTAAGCAGGATTAAACTGCTTAAAGCACATAATAAGCTGAGAAAGAGCATTGGTAATATCATAGAGGTTGGGACCTCTTTTATTTCATTCAGGTTAATATCAGAAGATGCTTCCCCCCAAAAGGCATATTTTAATACTTTGGTAAAACTGGCAAGAGTTAAAATACTAACTAAGGTGGTAATTATAGCCGTTAGGTAGTTACCAGAATATATGGAAGCAATAATTATTAATAGTTTAGACCAAAACCCATTTAAAGGGGGAATACCTGAAATTGACAAAGAGCCGACTAAATTTGTGAAATATGTCCAGGGCATTCTTTGTCTAAGATTTCCCAGTTTTTTTAAGTTTCGGGTTCCTGTCGCATATTCAATAGAACCAGCATTTAAAAAAAGAAGTGATTTAAAAAGGCTATGATTTATAAGATGTAGTAAACCAGCAAATAATCCCAGAGAAGTGTTTAAACCGAAAGCAGCCAGGACATATCCCATCTGGCTGATAGTATGGTAAGCTAACAACCTTTTAAAGTCCCATTGGTTTATAGCGAGCAAAACTGCCACCATCATTGATACATTTCCAATAATGAGAAACAAATTAGAAACCTCAGGGGTTATCCCAATTATGTTATAAATTATTCTAAAAATAGGGTATATTCCCGCAATTTTAATAAGTATTCCTGATGAAATTGCGTTTATAGGAGCAGGAGCATTTTGATAAGCATCGGGTAACCACATGTGAAGGGAGAAAAGACCTGCTTCAATACCGAAGCCAACCATAAATAATATGGTAGCCATATTGGAAATATGGGTTGGTATATTTAGCCTGGAGAGGTCAATGAAATTTAAAGTTCCTGTTGAAAAATAGAGGAAAATTATTCCCAGCAAGATAAATGCTGAACCAAGCCTGCCAAATACCTGGTATTTAAATGATGCCTCCAGTCCCTCCTTACTAAGGTCATAAGCAACTAAAGTATATGCACTTATAAGAGTTAACTCTAAAAAAATGTAAAGATTAAATATATCTCCCGAGAGAACTACTCCAGATACTCCTGCAAGTATCAGCAGGAGTAAGGAATAATATTTATTCTTCAGGTTATTATCTTTTATGTATTTTAAGGAAAATATGGTTGCCGGGAGTACAATCAAGTTTATGATTAAAAGTAAGAGTGCAGATAAACCATCTGCTATTAAAAAAATAGCTATGGGAATCCCCAATACATCTTCCCACCCTCCAACTCGGTTAACAATTACCCCACTGCTAAGTGTGTGGAAAAGTACCTGAATGCTTAAAACTGTATTTATTAAGGGTATAGCAATAGCAAAATATTCTGTAAAACGCTTCTTAAGCATTCCCATTAATAAATTTATAATAGCGGCAAGCAGCGGTATCCCAATAAATAGACTTAACATTTATCCTTTAAGATCTTTCAAGTCATTAATATCCAGAGATTTAAATTTTTGGTAAATCTTTACTGTAAAAGATAAGAGTAAAAGAGTAGTGGCAAAGCCTATCACAATGGCTGTAATAATCATAGCCTGAGCGAGGGGGTCAACATAAACATAATCAGCAATTTCAGCTCCTGTAATTGGAGGAAAGGCATCTTTTTTATATCCTTTAACAATGAATATGGTGAATATAGCATATTCCATTAAAGTTAAACCAATGATGGTTTTTATGATATTTCTTTTTGTGGTAATGCCATATATTCCTATTAATAAAAGCAGAATTGATAAAAAATATATTAACAAATTGAAACCTCCAATTAATTATTGTCCTCGTTCTTCATAAAATTCAATGAACATATTGCTTAACCCCGAAAAAACTTTGATACAGATAAGGAGGTTAAATATCAGGATAGTACCTGAGCTGAATAAACTCTGATTGACACTTACCGGTAAGAAGTTATACATGAAGCTTTTATTAAATAAGAGAGGTATTAAAGCAATTAACATTATAAAGAGGAGAGATGTTAATTCCAGAAAAAGTATAAAGTTTTTAGAAGGCCTTTTTTCAAATACCAGGGAGTTTATTATTATTAATCCTGCTATTATTACTCCTCCACTAAAACCTCCACCCGGGGAAAGATGGCCCTGAAGGGCGAGGTATATGCCGAAAATTAATAAAAAACCACTAATAAATTTAATGGTTGTTTCTACTATTATTGACATTATTGTCCCTTAAAATGAGCATTATCCCGATAATAGCGCTAAAAAGAATTGATATTTCTCCTAAGGTATCGTATCCCCTAAAATCAAAAAGGATGCTGGTAACAATATTTTTTGAACCTGTTTGAGCTGAAAGCTCAATGTATTTATTAGACATCCTCATTATTGGTTCTCCAAATGAGGGCAGCTCCTCTAAAACAGGTAATAACCTTTCGGTAAACACAAAGGCAATGATAATGAGAAATGTATAGTGCATTACTCTTCTTAAATCAAAACGGGATTTTATGTCAATATTCTGGGTTTTGCTAATGGTGATTAAGAAAATTACTAAAGTCAATGATTCAATAATAGCCAGAACGATTGCTAAATCGGGGGCATTTAAGAGAAAGAATAAAATAACTAAGCTATACCCTACCACCCCTAAGGATATCACTGAAGTAAAAAGGTTTTTCCCTTCTATAGAAATAATACCACCAATAATCATTAAAAATAATAAAAAGATTACATATGACTCTATCATCTTAACACTATTAATAACAATAACATAAATAACAAAACCCAGTTAAGGTAAGAGTGGAGTAAACCATTTTGGATATGGGATAGGAATTGGTAAACATTGAAAATTAAATGTTTTCCCTGCTCATATAAATCAAGATAATCTTTGAAAATAATTTTTTTGTTTAATGATTGGTATAAATATAGACCAATAACAATTCCCAGGATGATTTCTAATATTTTTATAAAATTGAGAGAAAAAATGGTGGATTGCACAATTTGAGCATTAATTAACTGAGGCAGGGCTGGAAGCACCAATAGTTTTAATGGTAAATTTAGGGCAAATACTCCAAAGAAGATACATAAGATAGACAAAATGACCTGGGGGAATAGCGAAAAAAAGTTAGTACTGGGATAATAATCTCTTCCTTCCCGGGAATCACCAAATATAGTAAGAAAGAGATAAAAGATAAATTTAGTAAAGGAAGCTAAAGTAAGGGATGAGCCAATCAGGGAGATGAAAAGAAAAATATTAAAACCCTGAAAAGCATCTTTAATACCCATATTAATCAGATTCTTAGAAACAAATCCATTAAACGGAGGAATCCCGCTTATAGACAGGGCGCTAATAAGGGTGGTGGCAAATATTAAATAGATAAACAAATTATTTTTATTAAAATAAAACTGTTTTGGTTTTACTGAAAATACATTCATAGTGTAATTACTGTGATTATTGCCAAAAAAGTGTTCCACGGATAGGAAAAGATTAGATTTAAAAAGGGTGTTGTTGAGCATATGGAATAATCCCCCGATTATACCCAGTATAAATCCTGACCCTATGCCAATTACCATATAACCAGCCTGGCTAATGGAACAATATGCAAGTAATTTTGAGGCATCTTTTTGGAACATTGCGTGAACCACTCCATATATTAAGGACACAGAACCAATGACCAATATAATCATTTTAGCAACTTCATCAATTATAAACATATCATTCACGATCCTTATTAAGAGGTATATACCTACAAGTTTATCGAGGGTTGCAGGTAAAAAAGCTAAGACAGAAGGGGTCATTACGGTTGACATTTCAGGAATCCAGCTGTGAAAAGGCACAATACCTATTTTTGATAACACTGCTGTCATTAAGCAAAAGAGAGTAATATAACTGAAAAGGGAAGCAAGTTCTACCTGAGTGCCAAAAACCATACTATTGGTCAGGAAGAAATAACCTACGATACCCAGAACGAATAAAGAATCGCCTAACCCTAATATTATGAATGTTTTTTTGGCTACAGAAGAGTTAGTATTGGTTTTTCCAATATTAATCAGTAAAACTATAAGAATAGTCATTAAAGTAACGAAAGTAGCCAACATTATTAGATTGTCAGTAAATACAGCAAGTATTGAAAAAAGCATGATAAATACATAATATGAATATTTATTAGAAAGAAAATCTTTATCCTTTAGTGAATATATTGTTATTAGAAAGGTATGTAGAGATATGAAAAGAAATATAACTTTCGAGAAATAATCAACATAGACGAATTGTATATTAAATTGGGGTAGTGAAAACAGGTAAAATGAAAATACTAGAGAGGATAGAGGAAGAAGGATGGCAAAATATTTTAGATAAATTATGTCAAATCTCCCTTTTT
>QLUP01000160.1 GCA_018725485.1 Candidatus Lithacetigena glycinireducens
ATGTCCTTAGCCAAAATATCTAAAACGCTCAATATATCTCAAACAGAAATTTATGCAGTAGCAACCTTTTACTCTCAATTCAAATTTACTCCTCCTGCCAAGCATAAAATAGAAGTATGCTTGGGTACCGCCTGCCATGTGAAAGGTGGAGAAGAAATACTTGATGCTGTTAAAAGAACATTAAACCTGGAAAATGAAGATACTACACCTGATTTGGAATACAGTGTCGAAAGAGTTGCCTGCATTGGTTGTTGTGCACTTGCGCCTTGCATTAGGATTAATAACCATGTTTATGGTGAGCTGACCTCAAAGAAGGTTAGAGAATTTATACTTACCCTCAGTAAAGGTGAACGAGATGAAGGATAAGCAACAAATAATTTTAGTCTGTGAAGGTACAGGTTGTGTCTCAGGTGGAAGCGAAGAGATTTACTCTTCTCTGGAAATAAAACTTAGTAGGTTAGGCTTAAACAAAAATATTCATATCAAACGCACTGGTTGTCACGGTTTCTGTCAACAAGGTCCTCTGGTTGTGGTTGAACCGGAGGGTATCTTCTACTCTAAGGTTAAACCAACTGATGTTCCTGATATCACTCAATCCCTCTTGCCGTATGAAAAGCCTGTAGAGCGCCTCTTCTACCGCAATCCACTCAATGGTGAACTAATACCATACTATCGGGATATTCCTTTTTATAATAGACAACAACGTGTCATATTACGCAATTGTGGAAACATAGACCCGGAAAACATCAATGATTACTTCACACTAGGTGGCTACCAAGCAATACACCGGGCCCTCTTTGAAATGACCCCAGAGCAAGTTATAGAAGAGGTTAAACGATCAGGACTTAGAGGTATGGGTGGGGCTGGTTTCCTTACAGGTTTAAAATGGGAGTATTGTCGGAAGGCAGAAGGAGATAGGAAGTATATTATCTGTAATGCTGACGAAGGCGACCCAGGTGCTTTTATGGATAGATCCCTCCTGGAAGGTGACCCTCATTCAGTTCTCGAAGGGATGTTTATCGGAGCTTATGCTATAGGAACCACAGAGGGATATATCTATGTCCGAGCTGAGTATCCTTTAGCGGTAAAGAGGCTTAGGATAGCTATAGCCCAGATGGAGGAGCATAATCTTTTAGGAGACAACATCCTTGGCTCAGGTCTCTCCTTTCACATTAAGGTTAAAGAGGGTGCTGGAGCCTTTGTTTGTGGGGAAGAGACCGCTCTTATAGCCTCCATTGAAGGATGGCGGGGTATGCCTCGCTCACGACCTCCCTTCCCGGCTCAAAAAGGTCTATGGGGCAAACCCACTATAATCAACAATGTGAAAACCTTTGCTAATATCCCGCTCATTATCGGCCGCGGCTCAGAGTGGTTTGCTAGCTTAGGCAGCGATAAAAGCAAAGGCACAGCTGTTTTCTCTCTTACTGGTAATGTAGCGAACTGCGGTTTGATAGAAGTACCCATGGGAATTAAGCTTAGAGAGATTATCTATGACATTGGGGGAGGCATACCTAATGGTAAAGCCTTTAAGGCTGTTCAGACTGGTGGACCTTCAGGTGGTTGCCTTCCTAACAGTTTACTGGATATGCCAGTCGATTTCGACTCTCTTACTGCTACTGGCTCCATGATGGGATCCGGTGGTATGGTAGTGATGGATGAAGAAACCTGCATGGTTGACATTGCTAGGTATTTCCTTGATTTTACCCAAAAAGAATCCTGTGGAAAATGTGTTCCCTGCAGATTAGGCACTAAACAACTATTGATGCTGTTGGAGAAAATAACCCAGGGAAATGGTGAAATGCAAGATTTAACTCTACTTCATAACCTGGCGGAAAAAGTCAAATCAGGATCTTTATGTGGTCTTGGACAAACAGCACCTAACCCGATTATAACAACTTTAAAATACTTTAAGGACGAATATATAGCTCATATACAAGATAAGGTTTGCCCAGCAAAGGTCTGTAAAAACCTGATACATTTTAAGATTGATGCTGATAAATGCAAAGCCTGCACTCTTTGCCTTAAAGCTTGTCCGGTAGGTGCAATTAAAGGAGCTGTAAAACAGGTGCATGTTATAGAACAGGATAAATGTATTAAATGTGGAGTATGTCTGGAAGTGTGTCCTCCAAAATTCAGTGCGGTGTTAAAACTTTCCGGAAAGGAGGAAGCAGAGAATGATTAATGTACATATAACCATAAATAACCAAAAAATAATTACCAGAGACGACGATACTATACTGAAAGCTGCTCTACGAGAAGGAATCTATATACCTAATTTATGTTACCACCCTAATCTTTCTCCTTTCGGGGCTTGTAGACTTTGCGTTGTAGAAGTCGAAAATATGAGAGGTTACCCAACATCCTGTACCACTCCTGTTCAAGAAGGTATGAAAATTAAAACCAACACTAAAGCTTTAAACGAAATTAGAAAAACGGCTATGGAGCTGATGCTTTCGGAACATCCACAGGATTGTCTTACCTGTATAAAAAACCAGAAATGCGAATTACAATCGTTATCTGCTTATTTAGGTATCAACAATTTAAGTTTCCCCAGAGTACAAAAAAACCTTCCCAAAGATTATGATACTCCTTTATTTGTCAGAGACCCTGACAAGTGTATTTTATGTGGTAGATGTGTCAGGGCTTGCCAGGAGCTTAGAGGAGTAGGAGCTATCGATTTTATTTACCGAGGATACGATTCTATTGTTGGAACAAAGTTCTCCAAACCGTTGCGAGAATCTGAGTGCCGATTCTGTACTGCCTGTGTAGAGGTATGCCCCACTGCAGCTCTATTTGACAAAAATACCCTGTGGCTTCCAGAAGAAGAAAAAGAAAAGTATATAGTACCCTG
>QLUP01000161.1 GCA_018725485.1 Candidatus Lithacetigena glycinireducens
TAACCTTTATAATTAATAAAGAAAATATTAATTAAGGGCAGGTTATATATTTATGAAGCAACTTAATAATGGTAAAAAACTGTTTTTCCAGATTATAACTCCTTTTCTTATAATCTCTATTATTTTTATTCCCACTAACTTTGCTTATGCTCGGAGTTTATTAAAAACCATCCTGAACCCAATTCCCCTACCCTATAGCCTCTTTGGTCAAACTATGGCTTACGGAGATTTAGATGGTGATGGAAAAATGGAAATACTCATTGGAGCAGAGAAGCAAAGGGTTGGCGATATGCCTGGTCAGGGCAGGGTTTATGTTTTTGATAGTGAAGGGACCCTGTTATTTAATCTTACTACCCCCGGTCCCAGCAATGAAGCTTTTTTTGGTTCTTGTATTGTTGTTAGTGACCTTAATAGCGATGGAAAAGTAGAAATCCTTATATCTGCCCGGGGAGAAGATATAGCTGAGCATACAGGAGCAGGCAAACTGTATCTTTTTAATAACACAGGAACATTGTTACATGTTTTTACCAGCCCCAAACTTAAAGAGTTCTCTTCTTTCGGCTACTTCCTTTTAGTGGAAGATTTTAATCAGGATGGATATAAAGATATTGTGGTAGGGTCTCCTTTTGAGAATACCTCTTCCACCGGGGGTGCCCTGGGTGGACCTAAACCCGGGAATAAAGCCCACGGCAGGGTGTATATTTTCAGCGGTAAGGATTACCAGCTGTTAGCAACCATAGAACCGGAGAATAAAGATAGGCAGCTTCACTTTGGTATTTCTTTAGCCTCGGGTGACCTTAATAATGATGGCAAAAAAGAACTGATTATTGGAGCTACCGGAGAGGAAGCCGGCAGTGAAGGGGAGTATATTTCCCAGGGAGAAATCTATATTTATGAAAATAACGATGGCGATTGGGAATTAATAAAATCCTTAACCACTCCTAACCCCGAGCATTATGCTTATTTTGGTTCGTCAATACTGGTTTCCGGCTCTTCTTTAATAATCGGTTCCCCGGGGGAGATGGTAGGTAAAATTCTAAGTCAGGGGAGAGTCTATGTTTACGATTGGGAAAAACAGTCTTTTGCTCATATTCTTACCACCCCCAAAAATGCACCCAAAGCAGGATTTGGCCAATCTCTGGTTTTAGGTGATGTGGATGGAGATAAAATCCCCGATTATATTATCGGGGCTCCCCTGGAAAACCTTAAAGATAATATTCAGCAGGGAATGGTGTATGTATTTTCAGGCGCCAGTAGATCACTATTATACTCTTTTACTACCCCTTCACCTGAAAATAACGCTAACTTTGGCATCTCCTTATTGTTTTTATCTGGTAGTTCTGGAAATAAATTATATGTGGGTTCCCCTGGGGAAAACTTTCTGGAAGGCAAAGTGTATCTTTATAATCCAGATTTTGGCTTTCCCTGGTGGAGTTATATGATAATCATTATCTTTTTAGCTCTGCTGGCTGTTTATACCACCATTCTCCTGAGAAGGTTTATCAGAGCACGAAGTGTTTACCAGCAGCTTATGAGTAAGAGAAAATTAAAAGAAACTGGAAAATAAATATAAACAGGTAAATTTTAATGACTATCCCCCGTATTTTAGAAGGTCAAATTTCAGGTAAAGAAGCAGTAATAAAAGGCGAAGAACACCACTATGCTACCAGCGTACTCAGGCTAAAAAAAGGCGAAGAATTTCTTCTCAGAGTGGGTGAAAAAGAATACCTGATAAAAGTAACTTCTATAAGTAATAGAGAGTTACGAGGTGAGATAAACAAGGAGATTTCTTTAAGTAAAGATTTACCTGTAAAAATCAGTCTCGCTATCGGGTTTCCTGAAAAAGATGCTTTTACCGATGTTCTTTTTATGGCTACCGAGTTGGGTGTGCAGGAGTTTTATCCCATTATTACCGAGAGAGTTCAACATAAAATTGATAAAAGTAAGCGTTACGAAAAAATTATCAAAGAAGCCATCAGGGCTTCCGGTAGAAAAATAATTCCCAATTTATTTAAACCTCAAAAATTAACGGAATTTATAGCTAACCTTCCTGAAAATGATTTATTCTTCGTTTTTTACGAAGAAAGCCCGATTTCCTTAAAACAGGTTTTAGGAGAAGTTTCCACAGATAAACCAATAAAAAGAATCCTGCTTTTTATAGGTCCTGAGGGAGGTCTGGAGAGAAAAGAAGTTGAACTTTTAAAGAGTGTTGGTGCCAGGGAAGCCAGCCTGGGCGAAGTTATTTTCAAAGTAAGGACTGCAGTAACATCATCATTGGCTATTATTTCCCATCATTTCAGTAATCAATGAAATCATTTTCACTCAAAACTTTTGGCTGTAAAACCAATCAATATGAAGGAGAAGCCCTCAGGGAGTTGTTAATTTTACAGGGTTTAGAAGAGGTTGCTGAAAAAGCGGACTTTTTCATAATAAATGCTTGTTCGGTAACTGCGAAAGCTAATAAAGAGTGGTTTAAGTTTGCCCGAAAACTTAAAGAGGAAAACCCTGCATCCTTCCTGGTTCTTACAGGTTGCTATCCTCCCCAATCAGCAGAATTGGAGGAGTTAAAAAAATATTTCCACCTGATTATAGGTTTTGGCGAGAGAAACAATCTTCCAGGTCTTTTAAGATCTGAAACTGTGGGTTATTTCGAGAGTAATTTAGCTGTTTTTGAACCTCTTACCGTTAAAGCCCCTAAAGGGCATACCCGGGCATTCCTCAAGGTGGAAGACGGTTGTCATCTTAGCTGTTCTTACTGCATAGTTCCCCTTCTCCGGGGAAGCCGTATTAGAAGTAAACCGCTGGATGAGGTTAAAGAAGAGTTTTTACGACTTCTACAAAATGGG
>QLUP01000162.1 GCA_018725485.1 Candidatus Lithacetigena glycinireducens
ATTTGCAGGCTTGAAAAGCGATAACTGATAATCGCTGTCCGATTTCTTTCAGAACAGCCTGCCACCGGCGTAATAATCAGATGCCCGACTACAACCTGCTTGCAATTCTTCACAGCGTTTTCTATGAAGCGCTGAAAACTTTTCTCTTGTTTTTCCCTGACTATTAATCCGAGCGATACAACAGCTGCGATGAGTGAGATGATTATTATTAGAGCCAGCAACTTATGGACGCCTACAAAATTAGCTGGCATCTCGTAATGTGCTTTTATGCCCATATCTCCGACTGGTTTTTTCATTTTCTCACCTCCTCTTTTGTATAAACATTATATGGGTAACAGCTCTTTAGGGAGCAGGCTGTGATACCTGCTCCCAGGTTTTTGTGTTACCGTCTACAGAATTCTTTCCAATGTTGGGCGCAGAATGTGTATATGTTATAGTCATCATGACGTGCCACTCCTACTATTTTTTCCCCGCATGTCTTTTTCCAGTTGTCTTCATCCTTTTCTTCATCTCCATCCTCGTCGGGGTAGCAATCGCAACCACCTTCTTCCAGTTTTGCGATGCTGAAGCTGAAGTTTTTCAATTCTTCGTCTTCAGGGTCGTATATTATTGTGATTTCTCTTAGTATTGTGGCTCCTTCTATTGCTGTCATTTTCCTTCTCCTTTTCTCTGCCGCCCCTTGTCGGGTGCGGGCTTATGAGAGTTTTTTGGTTGAGGCGGGCTCAGCTCAGCCCTCCTTTTTTTGAGGGGGCCGGCTGAATCATGGAGTCCAGCCCCCGTGTTTTCGGTTGCCCCCTCAGCTCCATGAGCTGAAGAGGCAAACAGGGTCCAGTCAGTATGCTCTATACTGCCTGCAAAACTTTACAACGTCTGCATCCAAATACGTCCTCGACTGCGACAATCTCTGCCATAGCTGACAAGGCTGCAAGTATGACAATGACTACCGAGCTGTAAGCAGTATGGGGCCTCCTCCCTTTCCCCTACCGGGACTACGAACTCCGTAGTATTGTCCCGCACATAGCCCGAACCTGATACGCCACGGTCCACAATTGTGAGACTCCATAGCGTATGCCGAATGTGGTCTAGTCCTCCTGCGAAACCAGGCCATCCGAGCTTCCACGCCATCTCATACGAGCCAGTCCCAAGAATGCTATCGCTGGAGAGCATCTGCCTCTTCAGTCTGCGCAGCTGCTCTTTCGTCACTTCGATTGTTTTCATTTTCTCACCTCCTTTCTTCTGAGATTTTTCCTTCACAGTCCCAGCAAACATACTTATCCCCCTCCTCTCCTTCGGAGGGGTCTGCAATATCCAGCCCGCATCTATTACAGCTGGCACGGAGCCGGACAAGCTCTCCGTTCCTATAGATTCCGTATATCATTTCTCTCACCTCCTCTGTTTTCTTTTTTTGCGGACAATAGAAGTTTCTCGGCTTGCGAAGCCTCCATCCGTGTCGAGAAAAGTTCGTGGCCCTCGAATGTCATATATACATAGCGTCTCATCCGTCCAAAGTCTATTATAGTCTCGGCGGAGGCACGCTTCGGTATCCAGCCTTTTTGAACCAAGCTCAGATATGTTTTTTTCGGTATGTATGCCATTTCATCTCCTCCTTTTTTTGAGGCGGGCTCAGCTCAGTGCCCGCCTCAGCTTCTCTTCTTTTCTTTTTTGAGGAGACAGGCAGCTTATAGCCCGCCCCCGGATTTCTCAGTTCTTCCTGAGGGGTCTGCAATATCCAGCCCGCATCTATTACAGCTGGCACGGAGACGGATGAGCTCTCCGTCTCTATAGATTCCATATACCACCTCTTTTCACCTCCTTTCTTTTATGAGAGGGCAGGCAATGAATACCTGCCCCCATAAGGATTGTTAGATTTCTTTTCCGTTCTGGTTGTAATATACGTGCGAGTGCCTGCGTTCCTCCCAAGAGCATGTACACCCAGATATCGCAGGACTACTACCACGCCACTCGCCTGTCCACTTGTACCATTGGCTAGAGTGCCTGCCAGAGTATACCATCACCTCTGCTTGTTTTGCTTTTGGGCAGAACCATATTTCCGCCTTGTAATACTTCTCCGCATATTTTTTTGCTTCTTTTACTGTCATTTTTTTTCTCCTTTCTTTTAGGGAGCAGGCATCTACAGCCTGCTCCCCAGTGTAGTTTTTTTTTCTTCTACCACTCTGTTATTGTGCTGTCTTGGACTCTGATATATCTCCTGTCATCCTGTGTTTTTGAGCCTACCTCGCACGTGAGATATAGGCCATCGGCGAGATAGAATACCTTTTCTCCTTTGTGGTTACCGTTTCTGACGACAGCGTGTGCGTCAACGAAGCTGAGGATTTTTTTGTCTTCGTCTACACGAGCAACCCAGCATTTTCCACTTCCTTTGTAGTTGTGGTATGCCAAATGGATTTTTGTCCTCTTCCCGTTCCGGCTAGCAATCTCTTCTTGGATTGCTGCGAGCAATTTTTGAAGTTCCTCTGTTGTGAGGTTTTTGAGTTCCATTTTCTCTCCTTTCCTCCGCCGCCCCTTCCGGGTGCGGGCTTACGAGTTTTATATACAAATAGTATACCTGAAAAGTATACTTTTGTCAAGTCCCAAAATATGGTATATCTTGCGATAATAATACAAGATGTTGTGTTTCTATATAGAAGCCTTGTTTTTTCTTCAAAAAAAATGACTTCTAAATTTGTCTTAGGTTACATTTTTGGGGCTTGGTTGATATGTAGATATGGGGGATTTTTGAGGCATTTTGCAGAGCAATTACAATATTTTGTGTTATAAATATTGGGATATACTATATTTTGCGATTGGACAGCAAAAAAGAGTCAAAAATAATGTTTTTACTGC
>QLUP01000163.1 GCA_018725485.1 Candidatus Lithacetigena glycinireducens
TAATAACTTAAACCTGCTTAATAAACCGGGAACGAAAAACGATAGGGTAAGCCCTAAAACCAAATAGCGAATAAAAACAAAGATGAGTAAGTCGGGTAAAATAATTTTTAAACCATACCCGACTGAGGCTACGATTGGTAAAGCCACTATAACCCTGATTATTTTTTGGAGAAGTAAGCCACCAACCTCAAGATTTACTAAAGCCTCCTCTAACTGAAAACCGAGGGAAACACCCATTAAAAGGGCCATGGTTTTGACACTTTCCCTCGTATGAAAAAGCAATAATAAGAAAAGCGGGAGAAAAATAGCCAAAATGAAAACTAATAATGGAGGAAAATTATTTCTACGGTGTTGAATACCCTCCCAGATTATCAGTATAAATAAGCCTATTAACCAACCTCCTAATAAATCCTGAGGATAATGCACTCCGATATATATTCGTGACAATCCAATCAAAAGAATTAGCGGAATAAAAACTAACCAAACAGGCCATTTATTAACTCTTAAACCGAGAAAGCCATAGGTAGTAAGAGCCACCTGAGAATGTGCGCTGGGAAAAGAGTAAGTGGTTTCTGATCTTAAAATAGCGATGTCAGGATTATCTGGCCTGGGCAGGGCAATCAAATCCTTTAAGAACAAATTAATATAAGTAGAGATGAGTAAAATGTATGCCAAACCTCTACCCCAGCGTTTATTAATAGACAGGTAAACAACCAAAAACAGGAAAAGGTAAAATTCCTCATCTCCCAGGAAGGTAATCAGTAAAAATAATCTGTCCAGTAAGGCATTTCTAAAACTTTGCAGATAAATTATAGCTTCAATTCCTGCTGGAACCATCTGGAGTAAAAGCTCTCTTATTCCCTCAGTCAAATTTTATTAACCTGTCGCTTCTTACGGTGAATATGAACTGTACCTCCAGAAATGGCCATCCTCATACCTTCTTCAATGGTGAAGTCGGTATCAATGATATCTTCTCGCGGAACAAAGACTAAAAAGCCAGTGGTGGGATTAGGGGTGGACACTATGAAAACCTTTATCAAATCTATATTAGAAAACTGTTTAAACTCGTCTCCTTCACCGGTAACAAACCCCAGAGAAAATATACCCGGTCTCGGGTATTGAACCAACACCACCCGCCTGAAAGCACTCTTTTTTCCATCCCTGTCGGAAAATATGGCATCACTCATCTGTTTAACCGTGTTATAAATCACATTAGCCAGAGGTAATTTTTTAATCAAAGATTCCATCCAACCAAAAAGATGTTTACCTATAACATTGGTTACAAACATCCCCACGATAAAAGCCAGGACCAGAAAAGCCAATAGCCCCAAACCCCAGATATTTTCTCCTAATAAACGATATAGAATTCTTCCCAGTATTGAATCAACCAAGAGAAAAAGGGTCCACAACACATAAACGGTTACTACCACCGGTAACAGAGTTAAAATACCTGTAAAAAAATACCTCCGAAATTTAGGCCAGGTAATTTCAGCTATTATTTTTTTAATTTGAACATTTTCACCTCCTGCTTTCTAATACAGAGGCAATGATAGTAGTTATAGGTGCGGTAAAGATTAAACCGAGACTGCCTACCAAAGTCCTGATAAGTTCAGTTGAGATTAATTCCAGGTTTATCATTTTTATATAGGGAGGGTTATATACCATAAATAACAACAGGATGGGCAATGCTCCTCCCATGTAAGCCAGCACCAGAGTGTTGGTCATAGTTCCGATAATATCTCTACCCACATTAAAACCCGCTTTAATTAAATCATTCCTGGTAGAAGCAAGGTTAGCGGTTTTAACCTCCGAAATAGCAGAAGCAACAGACATAGCCACATCCATAACCGCCCCTAAGGCACCTATTAGAATAGCGCTAAAAATAAGCCCCTGAAAATTAAAAGCACTGAAACCTTCGGTCATTTGAAGCATCTGGGCTTCTTCTTCCACCAATCCCTTAAGGTAAGCGCTCCTGCCAAAATACATAACCAGTAAGTAAGAAAATCCTATCCCGCCCCAGGTTCCCATAATCCCGGCTAAAGTTTTTCTTTTCAGCCCTCCCACCAGTAAGAAAGTAACCAGGGAGGAGATGCCAACTATTAAAAGCGTTAAATTTAGAGGCTCATGTCCTGCAGCTGCCAGCGGTAAAAACACCCCTACCAGAAGAAAAACTGTCAGGATAAGTCCAATTAAAGACCTTAAGCCCTGAGCTCCTGCAAATAAGAAAACTGCTAAAACAAATAAAACTAATAAAAAATAGACCGACCTGTCTCGCTCCATATCAGCCAGGTAAATATTTTCCACCTTACCCTTATCTTCATCAATTAACAGCAATACCCTGTCACCTTTTTTGACTTTAATATCAAAAATCGGTTGTCCGGTAAGATGATTTTCTACTTCAAATATTTTTCCTTTATACTGACCACTATTAACTCTTACCTTCAAAGTCTGGATAGTTTCTTTCAGAGTGGTTCCTTCAAGAGATGAAGCTGGTTTTTCGCTGATAATCTCTAATATACTACCCCTGTACCATTTAAGTTGATCTTCTGCAAATTCTCCTCCCTGGGACCAGACCTTGTTTACTACGGGTAAAAGCAATAAAGTAAGGATTAAGATTATTAATTTTTTCACTTAGAAGCCTTTAACTACCACCACCGGGGTGGCGGCATCCGCTGAGCCACTCACTAAATCAGCCAGGCTGGCAATCAAATCTTCTGACCTTCGCGGGGTGGTACCCAGTTCCTCATGAGCATTGGAAGGGGTGAATTTCAGAATATCTCTTCGTTCATTTATGTATTTTCCAATCTCCTCCCGAGACTTGCC
>QLUP01000164.1 GCA_018725485.1 Candidatus Lithacetigena glycinireducens
ATATAAGGCAGGAATTATAAAATGATGAAAAAAAGAGTTATGGTTTTAATGGGAGGCCCTTCCTTTGAACACGAAGTGTCTCTCACTTCAGGACAGGCGATATATAACGCTTTATTGAAAAGCGATACCTATGAACCTTTTAAGGTAACTATAGATAAAAAAGGTCATTTCCAAGAACCAGAATTCTATAAAAATTATGATTTTGTTTTTATTGCTCTGCATGGACCTTTTGGCGAAGATGGCACTATCCAGGGTTTTCTTGAAATTCTTAATCTCCCCTACAGTGGCGCAGGAGTCCTTGCTTCTGCCATAGCTATGAATAAAGAAATCACTCGTAGAGTTTTAATGGCAGAGAATATTCCCACTGTTCCCACATTATTTTATGATAAAAAGGATTTTCGTAAATGCAAAAATGAGATAGTCAAAGAGGTGGAAGGCCGATTTGGTTTTCCCTGTGTAGTAAAAACCCCTATATCTGGCTCTTCTATAGGTGTGTATCTGGTTGATAATAAAAATGAGCTGGAAGAAGGGATAAACCTATCTTTAGAGTTTGGAGATCGTTTCATGGTTGAAGAATATATGACTTTTGGTTATAAAGAGGGTGGAGAGTTGGAGTGTGGAGTTCTGGGAAACGAAGAACCCAGAGCACTTTCTCTATGTGAATTTATTCCAAGAAAAAGATATTATGACTACGAAGCCAAATATACCGATGGCTTAACAGATTTTTATATCCCTGCAAGGTTGCCATTAACCAAAATTAAGGAAGCTCAAGAAATATCAATAAGGGCATATAATGCTATTAACTGCGAAGGTTTTGCCAGGGTAGATATGTATATAAAGAAAGACGATATTTTCGTAGGGGAGATTAATACTATTCCCGGCTTCACATCCACAAGTGTCTTCCCGATGTTAGCCAGGCAGGAAGGTATTGGTTTTACCGAATTGGTGGAAGAAATAATTAAATTGGGATTTGAATCTTTCGCCAGGAAAAAAATATATAAAAGCAATTTTTTGAAGTATCCTTCTAAAACTTGAAAAGGAGTACAAAATGGAGATAATAGATTTACGAAGTGATACAGTAACAACTCCTACCCCTGAAATGAGAGAGGCTATGTATTATGCTAAGGTAGGAGATGATGTTTATGAAGAAGATCCTACAGTAGTAGAATTGGAGCAACTCGGAGCTAACCTGTTAGGTAAAGAGGCTGGTCTCTTTTTACCTTCTGGTACTATGGGTAATCAGGTTGCTGTAATGTCCTGGACCCGAAGAGGTAACGAAGTAATCCTGGAAGCAGAATCTCACATGTACTATTACGAAGTAGGAGGACTGGCAGTTTTATCCGGGGTACAGGTTAGGACAGTTAAAGGTGAAAGGGGAGTAATGAACCCAGTAGAGGTAGAGTCAGCTATTAGATCTCCAAATATTCATTTTCCTGAAACCGCTTTAATTTGCGTTGAGAACACCCACAACCGAGGAGGTGGAAAGGTAATTCCTCTGGATAATATGAGGTCAATTTACGAGGTAGCTAAAAGACATAACCTTTCAGTTCACCTTGATGGAGCGAGAATATTTAATGCCAGCATTTATTTAAAACTTGAAGCAAGTGAATTAGCTAAATATGCAGATTCAGTAATGTTTTGCTTATCCAAGGGTTTAAGCGCTCCTGTTGGGTCGTTACTTGTGGGAAGTTCACCTTTTATCAAGTTAGCACGAAAATATCGTAAAATGCTGGGTGGAGGCATGAGGCAGGTGGGAGTAATTGCTTCCGCTGGTGTGGTAGCTTTAAAAACAATGATTAACCGATTACAAGAAGACCATGACAACGCTAAACTTTTAGCTGAAGGATTACAGGAAGTTCCTTACTTATATGTTAATCCTACGGAAGTTGAAACCAATATGGTTATAATAGAGGTAGTTAGTAGTAGTATGTCAGCTGGTGCTTTAGCTCGGGCACTATCTAAAGAAGGGCTTTTTTGTAATGCTACCAGCCCGTCAACCATCAGGTTGGTAACTCATAAAGATATTAATAGACAGCAAATATTACAGAGTATCGCTATTTTCAAGGGATTGAAATTTTAAGATTTTATTAATTTTTTCAAGCTTTTCCTGGTCTAATATCCAGCGAAGTTGGTCTTCATTAATAAAGGTTGGTTTAAATTCAAGTCCAACCACTTTTTTTCCATAAAGTTGTACCAATAAAACACCTCCGGTTGAGGTTTCCTCAGAGAAGTCCTGGTCAAAAATAAAATTACCTAAAGAATATGCCACTATCTTACTTTGATTAAATATATAAACAGGTTGAAGAACATGAGGATGGTGTCCAATAATTATATGAGCCCCGCTTTTAAATAATTCATTGGTTATTTCTTCTTGCTCTTTAGATTGAACTTGTAAGTATTCAATACCCCAATGCAAGGAAACAATAAGTAAATCTACCATTTCGCTCGCTCGAGAAATCTCCTGTGCTAAAGTTTGATTATTTAGGTAATTTACACCTGGTGAATTATTGGTAGCCCTCAGTCCGAGAGGAGGAATGGAATTATAGGCTATAAAACCTATATTAATACCGTTAACTTCTATGTGATTCAAACTTGAAGCTTCTTCAATATTTCTTCCTGCTCCGGTCGTTTTAATACCGTTTTCTTTGAGTATCTTAAGGCAATCCAGCAGAGCCTTACCACCATAGTCAAGAGCGTGGTTATTGGCAAGGGAAACCATGGAAAAACCTGCCTCCTTGAGAATATTAACAGTTTCCGGAGCGGCTCTAAAGGTGATAAGTTGATTAGCTTTATAACCCTGGTC
>QLUP01000165.1 GCA_018725485.1 Candidatus Lithacetigena glycinireducens
ATCTCTTAGGGTGTCGATGGCGGTAGGCGGAATCATTGCAGGGTATATAGTTATGAAGCCCAGAGAGGCTCGGGGATGGGATCCCGAATCGGGTGAACCTCAGCCCTGGCCCCCTCCAGATTCTCCTCTTCCAGATCCTCCTCCTCAACTGCCTCCGCCTCCCACAGGGGTTCACAGAGAGCCCTGGTTGCACATCCAGCACGCCCAACCAAGAAACTTAGGCGGGAAAAATGTCTGTTATTCAGATGCCTGTTTTGTGCCGCCGCCGCCGCCGTGCCATGGCGCTTGCCATAGCGCCTGCCATAGAAATAGGGGATTCTGGTAAACAAATTAGTGACTACTCCCCACGCCTAAAGGCGGGGGCTTCTAGTGGCTGGTTACCCAAGCATTGTAGTCCCAATGCTGAGTATAGTATAGCGGACGTAGTAGAAGATTTTGTCAAGTCTTGGGTCCATGAGCCTTCTGTATCCCCATGGCTAAAGCTAGGGGTCTTAGAAGTCCAAGAAGATAATAAAATTAGAGAGAGATGCTCTAAATTGAGACAAGTTCTTCAAAAAGCAGGAAGTAAATCTGCTAAGAGACATATAATAGATTTAGCTTCAGCGGTAAAGGGCGTAATACGTTTGATATCGTAAAGCTATGGATTGTAAGAAAAGATATCGTTACCAAAAGCGCTATAAAAAATAGCACTCCGGCATCAATAATAAAATATTACCCGAAGGGCAGGGATATTACTGCCTCTTCATCCCTTACACGCCACACTGCTCTTTTATAATAACCCTCGCTTGTTTCAGATGCTATATACCGCCTCTTGTTTTTTACGCAAGCAACGGGCGTAGTGCCACTTCCGGCGAAGGGGTCGTAGACTATGGCATTGACCCATGAAAAGAGCTTCATGCAGCGCTTTGGAAGCTCTAAAGGGTAAGGCGCAGGGTGCTCCCTGTTTGTTTCTACGGGGAAATACCATGCGTTTTTGGTATATTCCAAAAACTCTTCCTTTGTGATGTCCGATATGCCTTTTTCCTGAAGTGTCTTGTCTTCTTTATGAAAAATCAGTATAGCCTCAAGGAAACACCTTGCGTAAGGGCAGCTGGGGCTCAGCCAGCTTCCCCAAGTGGTAGAGTTGCCCGAAAAGATATTGGGGTTCTCAGGCTCACTGCTTTTTATCCATACAAAGAAGTCCCTGAATATCCAGTTCGTCGTAGAAAATATATCTATAAAGGGAGAAGGGTAGAACTGCAACTCTTGGCTTTTTCCCACAAGATAGCTGTTCCCGATAAAAGGCACATTCAGGCAAAGCCTGCCGCCTTTTTTGGTTACGCGGTAAAGCCCGGAGGCTACTTTTTTAATAAAGTCAAAATACTCTTCGGGGTGCCTGCTGTCATTGTAGCCGTCGTATTTTATTCCCACATTGTAGGGCGGGCTTGTAATAGTCAGGTCAATAAAATTTTCAGGCATCCTTGCCATTGTATCAAGGCAGGACTCGTTAAAAATCCTATTTATCAGTTCTTCTTTTTCTTCGGGCATTTTTTAGTCTTTCCGTAGCAAAATAACTCTCTCATTCTCTGTTCCGGCAGGTGTTTTCTCGTCTCTCCGATAAGATATTGCAGTATCTTAAGCCGTTCCTCTTCTTTTGTGTTCAGCATGAAAAAAAGGTCTTGGGTAAATTCAGAATTTAACCCTATTGGCAGTTTCCCTTTGTGCGCCATCAGATTCTGTATATAAGACTGAATAATGCTTTTATGCGGGTAAAGCTCTGTTTTGACGGATTTCTCTTTAAACCATTTCTGCGTAATCTTCCTGAAAATAGCGCCATCGCTGAGCAGTATTACGGGGATATTCAAATGTCCCATGTTTTGAAGGAAAATCTCTTCTTTCCCTTTGAGTCTCATGGTGTCTTTAATAACAACAAAGGCATTTCCTTTAGTTACCATATTCAGAAGAATGATAAACCTTAAATTGCTTTCAGAAAAGGGAAAATCAGCGTAAATAAACGCTGATTTTAAGCTGTTGAATGTCGTATAAACTGGTGTATCATGTTTTCTTTTATTCAGAACAAATACGGCATAGGGAGTTTCTATTGTCAGTTTCTTCTCTTTAAAAAAGTCGGTAATAAGTATTTTTTTGTCGCACAGGCATATCTTTTTAGCAAGGTATACTGCTACAGGGCTTACGTGTGCACCCTTGATTCTTGGCGGTATTGTTTGTTTTTTTCTAATTTTCATCTAACACCTTTGTCAGCAACCTATTATCGTCAGTTTTTATTTTATACTTCTTTACAAGAGATAGCGCTGTGTCAAAGAATTTTCTGCACGAAACGCCGTCATTCCCCAAGAAATGAAGAGGGCAGCTTCCGTGGCAGTAAGGTAAATGTTTGCAGTCGCATGTGAAATTCTTCTGTTTTACTATAAGTTCGAGCCTATTGGGGGAAAAAAGCACTTCATCAATGCTGTCATATAACAGGTTGCCGAAAGACTTGGACTTGCCTTCTGCCGCAAGGTCAGGGCAATTATAAACATTTCCGTCTGGGTTTATTGTTAAAGTCTGTTCCATACAGTCCCCGCACCAGCAGGAAGCGCCTCTGTGGGTTTGTATCCGCCTGAATAAGCCTATAAACGGGCTTAAGTAGTAATAACCCATACTTTCCATACTTTTAAGCTTTAAAGGCAGATAAGCCTTTGCAATGCTCTCCATAAATTCATAGTATTCCTTGTCAGTGCAATAAAGAATCGCCTTATTCTTAAGACCTTCTCCCCTTGGGGTAAACCTCTCAAGGTGAAACTCATTAACGC
>QLUP01000166.1 GCA_018725485.1 Candidatus Lithacetigena glycinireducens
TCTCGGTATGTATTTGGGTAGTTGGTACGTTGTTCCGCTGTTGATTCCATGTTCCGCTCCACCCTCTTGCAAGTAATTTACACTTGCTATTATAACGCAGGAGGAGCTAAGCGGATACCCCCTCGAGTAATTGACCCAGTGACATATTTACAGAAGAGTGAGCGAGATATTTTTCAAGCAGCAGGGCTGCCGGTATTCCTACTGCTGCAATAGGGAGGGCTAATGGCAATAAAACTACACCAAACGATTCACCGCCCATGCTAGTCTCCCCTTCCCAAGTTTTGGATGCAAATTAATAAACTTCAAGAGACCACGTTATTTACTACGCCTAAAAGGGCCACGAAACATTACGTAGAACCCATACAACATTATGAAAAGGGGAAGTAAATCCAGTATTAGGCTCCAGAAAGTATTGAATCCAATACCAAACTCCTTCATAAAGAAATATATGGGGATAGCGAAGGTAGCAAGTCTTACAAGTGTCGATCTTCCACGAGCAATTAAGAAAATGGATGCTATAAGGATAAGAGCCGCAGTCGCCTCTGTCCTGATATAGCCCCTCATCATTGCCTGAAGAACCATAAAGACTAAACCGATTATAATAAGCCAATTGCCCCTCATTCTTATTCACAGACCTTTGCTATTTAATTGTTGGCGTCAACAAGTCAAATTATCCGTAATCATAGCCTGCTTTGGGTAAGAGCATTCACTTCCTCTGCAATTAGGACATAGCTTATAAGAATATCTGGTCCATACATTGTCTTGGTCAGTCGTCCCCTTACCCTACCTGTTGGACAAAGTAAGTTTTGACTCGCGTTTTCTACAATACCCGCCGCTCATACACTCACCTCTTAATATATCCTCAACATATATTATACAGGGTCATAGTCCCACTTGGCGGTCTGCACCGCCAGAGGCGTATTATGGGCCTCAAAGCCCCTTCAAAATTCTACGTTTCTGTAGGTTCTTTCGTAGAAAAGATGAAGTTAGGTAATTTCAGGACTCATAATTATTAAGCCATTGGAAGTCAAGTTTTTTGCTTGTCCCGTAGCTACATAATACCACCAGGCAAACAGTAATGTAAATTCGTACCTTATCTGAAGCGCTCCAAAAGAAGCCCAGCCCCACCCACAGAATTGCTGGATCAATTCTTCATAAGGTGATCCCTCGATTACCTTTTGTATCCGTAACACCTGCTCCTTTATCAGTCTCAATTTCATAAGTGAAAAAGGCGTTAGTGCGACCATAAAGCAAGAAGCTTTCGCCGAGTTTGTGGAGGCTCGGTTCTCCTTTCTCCCTTTCAGACTAACATCACGACGCGGCACGATTCCCTTCATGGTACGCATTGCTGCTTTCCCCCTTCTCGGGCGCGGATACTCCGCTTCAGCCCCCCGGTCACCCGACAGCACTGGGGGCCTACTACATGGCTCTCTGGCGATTACCACGACTGGACTTCCACCGGTTAGCAGACGGTGACTTGCAAGGCACACCAAAGACCGTATTAGGTAAAGTCGTGCACGTGAGATAACCTTTCAAACTTCTACCTTAAGGGCGTTCCACATAAGGGGCACTTTGTGCTCATATAACAATCTCTGCATATGAAATGCCCTTTGAAGCATACTTTTCCCCTATACACATCTTTTTCCTTGCCGCAAGAGTCACACACTCTTCTTGGCATAACCTCTACCTCCTTTAGCCAAATAATCTTTTGAAGAAGCCTCTTTTCTTTGGTTGTTCCTCTTTCTTTGGCTCTTCTTCCATATCTACACTTATTGGACCTTGAGCTTGTTCTATCAAACGCAGAGCTACATAAATTTTTGATAATGCTACTGAGCGAACCCAACCAACACTCAATCTTTTTGTTATGTTCAATGCTTCCTTAATAATTTGTTTCGCTTTTTCTATCTTCCTATCTTTTATTAACGCTTCTGAGATATTGGAGAATGCATGTACGCGAGCTCTATCAAGGTTAACCTCTTTTGCTATATCTAATGCCCTTTCTATCTCTCCTATCCCTGCTAATGCCTCCACAACATCTAATAATGCAAACACGTGACTCGTATCATATTTGGTTCTATCGTGAACTTCCACTGCTATACCTAATGCATCTTCAATAACTCTTTTGGCTTTCTCCAACTCCCCAGCTTTTGCTAACGCTAGCGAGACATCTTTTAAGGCGCTTATACGATATATATCACTGCTAACTATTCTTGCTGCATCTAAGGCCTTTATCAAGACTTCTTTTGCTTTTTCTATCTTTCCTATCTTTATTAATTGCTCTGAAATGCCTGATAATGCAGATGGGAGAATTACCTCATTAACCTCTTCTACTATATCAAGTGCTTTTTCTACTTCTTCAATCCTGGCTAACACACCACATATATTTCCTAGTGCCTCGCCACCGCTTCCCTCTGCTATGCGCAATACTTCTTTGGTTATTTCTTTTGCTCTTTCCATTTCGCCTATTTCTACCAGTGCTTTAGAAATGTTTGATAAAGCGAATGTGCGCTCTTCACTAACAGCCTCTGGGTTGAGAAAAACAGAAAGCTTACCCATTTCTTTTACCATATCTAATGCTCTCTCTATCTCTCCAGCTTTTGAGAGGGCTTGACAGATATCCCTCAATGCAAGTAAACGAAGTCCATAATCGTTCTCTTTCATTGCTATGCTTATCGCTTCTTGCATTATACTTCCAGAGGAAACTGTCTTTTCCTTTTTTCTACTTTCAACCATTTTCTTCACTCCTCCTTTTTATTCTTGTGGACTTGAAGTCCGCGATTTCGGCTAACGT
>QLUP01000167.1 GCA_018725485.1 Candidatus Lithacetigena glycinireducens
TAACTTTAAACTAAGGATATTAGCTACTAACCCAGGTTTCCAGGTTGGAGGTTTTCACACTTATTGACGTAGAACCACCAAGAAAGAAAAAAGATTAAATAAGGAGTTCAGGAGTAAGTTTCAGAGATGGACTTATTCTAAGCTTATAAGCAAGATAAAACAATTATCTGAAGTAGATGGCGTCCCTTGTCAGATGATTGCTCCTGCTTATACATCACAAACTTGCTCTTATTGTGGGTTTGTTCACAAGTTAAACAGGAACAGTGAGATATTCAAGTGTAGGAATTGTGACTACACTTTGGATGCTGATTATAATGCATCTTTGAATATCTTGAATCTTGGATTAGCCCAGCAGTCTATGGTCGCTGGAAATATGAAAGGCAATGTTTGTCTATGAAATTGCCAACTATTATGTCATTATTTTTTCTAATCTCCACTGTATATTTAGGCAGAATTTACGCAGGTTTTTATTTAGGAGAAAGGGTTGGTTCTTTTTTACTTAAAAAAAGCCTGCACCCTTTTTTAACCCTTTTTACTGGATTATTAATTATTCTAATTTTAGCTCAGCTTCCTCGTTGGGGATGGATCGCCACCGTTTTATCTACTATTATGGGTACGGGAGCTTTAGTCATGGGTTTTATACAGGGTTACCTGAAAAAAAGAACGGTAAAAAATAGATGTTCGGTTAAAATAATACATGAAAGATAAACTTGATGAATTTTTACTTTATCTCTCCCTGGAAAAAGGGTACTCCAGGCAAACTATCAATGCTTATAAGTCTGACTTGAGTTTTTATTTTCAGAACTTTGACAACCTGGATGATAATTCCTGCGAAGCTTATTTAAAGCTTCTATACAATAAAGGGTTAAAGGGGAGTAGTATTGAACGAAAAATATGTAGTCTAAAAGCTTTGCTTAAATATCTGCACCTCAGGGATTATATCACCAAAACCAATTGGCCCAACTTAAAGTCTATTAAGCGAGGGAAGAGGCTTCCTAATCCACTGAGGCCTTTTGAAATTGAAAAGATATTCTCTTTAGCCAATCCCAAAGAAACTCTTATTCTGGAAACTCTTTTCGCTACCGGTATCAGGGTTTCCGAATTAGTAGGATTAAAAGTGAAAGATGCAGATTTAAAGGAAGGATTTTTAAAAATCAAGGGCAAGGGGAATATAGAAAGGATGGTTCCCATGACACTTTCACTCACGAATATGCTGGAAAAACACATAGTAGAAAAGAAAATTCAACAGGAAGATTTCATATTTTATGATGTTCATCCCCAGGCTCATCTAACCCGACAGGCAGTTTTTCTGATGATAAGGAAGCTCGCTGAACTGGGAAATATAACCAGAAAACTGGGTCCCCATATGTTCAGGCATACTTTTGCCACCCGCTTGCTCCGTGGTGGGGCAGACTTAAGGGTGGTCCAGGAGATACTCGGGCATAAAAACATAACCACCACCCAAATATATACCCAGGTTGAAGATGATGTTTTGAAGCGGGTTTATCAACAAAGCCATCCTTTAAGTAAGAAGGATAAAGAACATGAGTAAAAGAGTGATATTGATTATTCTTGATGGTGTTGGCGTGGGAGCTATGGAAGACTCCTACCTTTATGGAGATGAAAATACCAACACCCTTAAAAATGTCCTTAGTGAAACCGGTATAAAAATACCTAACCTCACTTCCCTGGGATTATTAAAAACTTTAAATAAACAAAATGAACCAGTAAGCCCCTTAGCTGCTTACGGAAACATGAAACTTAAATCTCCTGGTAAAGATACTACTATCGGCCACTTTGAGTTGATGGGACTTATCAGGGAAAAACCCGCACCCACCTTCCCAGAAGGTTTTCCACCGGAATTGATTATGGAATTTGAAAAAAGAATAGGCAGAAAAACGATTGGCAATAAACCTGCTTCCGGCACGGAAATTATTAATCAGTTAGGGAAAATGCACATGGAAACCGGTTATCCCATCGTGTATACTTCTGCTGATAGCGTTTTCCAGGTAGCAGCTCACGAAGAAACTATTAGTTTAAATGAACTTTACCGTATTTGCGAAATTGCCAGGCAGTTGCTCAGGGGTGATTGGGAGGTAGAAAGGGTCATTGCCAGGCCCTTTATAGGTGAAAGCCCTAATTTTATTCGCACTCCCTACCGCAGGGATTTTAACCTGCCGCCTCCCGAAAAAACTGCTCTTGACTTCCTGCACCAACAAAATATTCCAGTGTGGGTAATTGGTAAAATAGGTGATATCTTTTCTATGAGAGGGATAAGCCGGGAAGTTCGTACAAAATATAATAAAGAGGGGATGAAAAAAATAATTTTAAGCCTGAGTAGATTTGAAAGAGGGTTGATTTTTACGAATCTAAATGACTTTGACACTCTCTTTGGACATAGAAGAAACCCCAGGCAATTTTCAGAGGCCCTTAAGGAGTTTGATGATTTTCTTCCCGTTCTTCTCGGTAAATTAAAAAAGGAAGATATGCTCATACTAACTGCTGACCATGGGTGCGACCCCACTTATACCAGGCACACCGACCACACCAGGGAGAAGGTTCCTCTATTGGTTTATTCCTTAATGATGAAAAAGAAAATACATCTGGGCGAAAGGGAAAGCCTGGCTGATGTAGGGCAAACTATACTTGACTATTTCCAAATTCCGGATAATTCAATTGCTGGAAAGAGTTTTCTCTCCGATATTAGAATTCGGTAAAAGGAAGATAGTATGAGTAACGGACCACTATATCTGGAAATGATTAAAACCGGTGAAATTGACGAAAGA
>QLUP01000168.1 GCA_018725485.1 Candidatus Lithacetigena glycinireducens
ATTTTCTTCTCTATTATATCATTATATTCATTTGCACTCTCAGCACTCGCATCAACCGCTACATCAATACGATTATATTCCCCAACATCGTCTATCTTGCCAAGTGTAGTTTTGTCCCAATACATTATCACTCTCGTGAGCCTTGATTTCTCATTGAGGTCAACACTTGTAGAATCATAAATAATATTTGCTTCATCAGTTAGAACAAAATAAGAACGACCAGGTTCATTTGGTATATTTCGTCTAATTGTAATTCTTAAATCTTCTGCTACCCATGATTTGCAATCAATTAGGTCAACGATTTCAAAATAAAGCTTGTCTAATTTTGTTGGTTCTGAAATAATTGCAGAAAAAGGAATTTCACCTCCTGGCCAGTCTCGCCAGTAGTCAAAAGCTACCGTATCAATGTGTGCCAATGGGATTCCTGCATCCCTTGAAAGCATCTCTCTTAGAATATTAAATGGATTCGCAGGCGGATAATATCTGACCATCTGAACCTTGTCATTTGTTCTGTGAGCGCTTGCAGCAGTGCCAAAAAATCCTCTGTGAAGTCCTAAAAGACGGTTAGTTGGCAAATCAACACTTGTATAATGAATTATCTCATCTCTCAATCTAACATAACCTATAGGTCTTTCCAGACCACTTAGAGTAGTCAATGTCATCTCTGTTACAGTAGCAGTGATGTCTGCTACAAGCTTTATATCTAATTTTGCAGGGACTTCAATATCTGAAAGTCTTTTCAATAAGTCTTTTGTCTCTATTTTTACTGTGCCTTTGCCAACAGTAATATTATCAATGACCCCTATCCATTTCTGTCTAAACTCATGCCTTGCAATTCCCATAAAGCCTTCATGAATTCTAATCTCCCTACCCTTGTAATTCCTATTTCTTGCAAGTATTTTTTTCCAAAATGTTCCCTGAACCAATGGTCTTTGCAACACATATGGATCTATACCAATATCTGTATCAGGTTCATCATACATTTCAACAATCACCCTTCCGCTAACAGTGAGATTATCTTTTATTTCGCAAGGAAGATATTGAATAGATTTGACATAAGGTCTTCCCAGAGCCAAATGACCAGAAGCCAAATGAGCATCAGCAGAAACAAATTCGTAATTCCTCGTTGTTCTAACAAAGGCATGCCTTACCCTGCAAGTAGAAAATGTGTTATAGCAAGGTCTACCGGGAATATTACACGGAGCAACCCCAAATGTGCGGGAGCACCAATCCAAAACAATTGTTACTAATGAGATTGGTGTTCGGCTTATTGCAGCAAGTTGAGTATCGTAACTCATTATATTTCCATAACTCCTTTCATATTCAGTTCAATGCTATCTATGAACGGTAAAATACTCATCGGCATTTCAAATGAAGATTCCTTGTCTATTGTTACAAAGAAAACCATATCAGGAAAAGCAGTAATGTCCCACGCCCAAAAAAATGGTCTAAGATTTGACGCATGACTATTCCAGAAAGGCATAAAATTGTTCATAACCCATGCTCTTGTAAGATTTGAAAATCTTGCGGATATTTCTATTGGTTTAAACCTCATTACACTCCCAAGAATTTGCCCTGTCTTTCCTATTGCGCTTTCCGCTTCAATAGATTCTCTGCAGGGAATATAAGGTGTGTCTGGCGGAAAAGGGAATGTAAGCCTGTTCCCAAGCATAACAACTGCAAGAAAAGGAATTGCAGTCGTAGTAACCGTTCCAAATCTCCAAAATCTTGCAAATGTTAGAGGAAATGTTACAAAAAGTGCTCTATCTGATGATGGAATGAATCTGGGAAATCTATCAGTCCATGATGCATTGTCGGTCGACGTTTCCACAAAAACTGATGCATTTGCAGTTCCCAAATTGTGACCTATTATTGCGAGACAATCAGCAGACCTTGCAACGCCACAGTCAACTGTAATGAAATTTGCGCCTGCGCCTACAGCTCGCCAATGCGTATACGTCTTGCCATCTCGAATGTTGAGCACGCTAAACCCCGGTGCAGTGCTTGTAGCAGTTGGCGTGCCGTCAAGGAATCGGTTATCAAACAATATTATCGGAGTTGCCATTATCTAACTCCATCATTAACTGCCTTCTGAATTGAAGGGATTATCTCCCTCGCAAAAGCATCACTATCAACCACATGACCGTAAATGTATGTATTTATCACTATTGGTCTTTCTGTTTTTCTTTCTTTTTCTCGTTCTGGGATTTTGGGTTCAATACGTCCATACTCCGCTGCAAGACCACCTCTTGCCGCAGGAGCAACACCTGTAGCAAGTGCTCTGCCAGGACCCCTTATCGCCTGTGCGACAATAGTTGCTACTTGCAATGCCCCCAATGCCTTTATCCACGGTATCATAACCCAACCTGCAGGACCCATAGCAAGAGCCTTTGTTACTGCCATAGCTGTATTTATTATCGCCATTGCGACAGCAAATGCTTTTTGAACATAGAACATTGCTTTATTATTTTTATCCATAAAACTTATCAACGTTCCAAGTATTCCAAATATCATATTGGTCATATTTGCATACATGCTGATTCTCTGCTGTTGTAATATTGCTTCCGCTTGTATCTGATGTGCATTATATGCATCCATAATGGCTGTCTCGGATGCTTTCGCAGCAATCAGTTTTTCTATCTTTACTCTGTAATACTCATCTAACTGTGCTAACTGCCTTGCATAGAATTCTGCATTCATAGATAACATCCCTTCCATACCAGCACTAAGCATTCCAAGCCATCTACCTTGCTCTCCTTCAATGAGACTGGTAGT
>QLUP01000169.1 GCA_018725485.1 Candidatus Lithacetigena glycinireducens
CTCCTATTGCGGTGGCTGGGGTACCTGGTTTACCTGCCAGTAGAATAACCACAGAACGTTTTTCTATGGATAGAATGCCTGATGGACCAGCTAGACAGGTTTTGACAGGTAGAGGAATTGGAGTAAATCCTGTTTACGAGCCTGCTATGGCTGACTATCCTCAGAAACTAAAACCTGCTGTAGTAAGATGGGTAAGACCTGGTTGGTATGCACCTTATTCTACGCATACTACGGTAACAGGAGGAGTAATCTATTATATTCCTATTTTTGTAGAAGAAACTACTACTTATATAAGGATAGGTATACATGTAACAACGGCAATGGTAGGAACAGCTGATTTAAGAATATTTAGTTGGAGAGATGGAATCCCTCACTCTTTAATTTTAAGTGCAGGAGTAGTAGACACGGGCACTATAGGAGAGAAAGAAATAATTATATCTCAAACACTAAACAGAGGTTATTATTTTTTGGCTAATAGATGCACAAGTTCTCCTGCTCTTATAGGGATTAGTGGTGGAAGTGCACCTGTAGCAGGAATAGGTATGTTTTTGGGAAATGTAGAAGGGAATGTGATTCTTACAGTGTCAGCTGCTTATGCTAATCCAGCTCCAGTGCCTACAGGAGCTACGGGGATACGGTTTGCTACCGTTCAATTAAGAGAAAACTAATAGGAGGTGAAAAATTGGCAAGAAATGAAGTATGGGAAAAAGTAGGAGAACATCCTGATGGCACCGCAATTATGAAACTCATAAGCAGTGTAGAAGTTCTTGATGAGGTTCTGCCTGAAAGAGTAGAGATAGAGTTAACTCCAGAAATTAAAAGGGAATGGGAATTAGCAAATACGCTAGCTAAGAAGATGTCTGTGATAGGTAAATTATTGAAATTAGAATAAGAGCATGAAATATGGAATTATTAGGGGTAATAAAAACAAAACTTAATAACTATAAAAATCCTTTACTGTTTTCTGGAACTCTGGCATACTTTACGAGAAGAGAAATTCTTTATCCAGTAATTGGATTTTTAATAGTCTTTTTACTGGACACTATACTGGGTTCATTGGCAACAATAAAAAATGGTGGTAAAGATAAAAAACCATTTAGTAGTGAGAGTTTTGCTAAAAAAACAGCTAAAAAGATGTTAAATTATTTAATTGTATGGACATCCTTCTGGGGCTTGGGTATGGTATCACACTCACTACCAGAAGTATGGGGACTTAGCGAGATTGTGCCAGCGATTACCATAGCAATGGGTATTTTGATAACTATATTTTGTGAGATAATATCCATCGAGGAGAATTTGACAGCGTTAGGTTTTGACCCTTACCCTATGCGGATAGTTAAAGCAGTAGGAAAAAGGATATTTGAGGGTCTGGGGATTTATCTTCCGGAGAGGGAAGAGAAAGAAGAATGGATAAAGGAGGATGATGGCAGGTGAATATAGAGCATATTCCAGGAATTACTAAGTTTGGATACCCTCAAGGCAGGGAGGGTAGGAGTGGTTTGAGACCCACGGCACTTGTTATACATGTTATGGAAGGAACTATCAGGGGAACTACATCTTGGTTTATGAATCCTAGGGCAAATGTCAGTTATAATTATGGAGTTGGTAAGGATGGTAGGATAGTGTGTTGGGTTAGGGATGAAAATGCTGCTTGGGCCAACGGTAAGATACAGAAGCCTACTTGGAAAGGATTATTAAAAAGACCCAATGGTTATATAAATCCTAATTTACATACTATATCAATAGCACGAGAGGGACGAAATTCTGAACTTTGCACACCTAGACAGTATCAGAGCCTTTTGCACATAGCTAGATTGATGATAGATAAATATCGGTTGCCGATAAATCGTAATACTGTAATCGGACATTATGAGATAGATAGTAGAAAACCATTATGTCCAGGAAGGATAAATCTTGACCATTTTGTAATAGAATTAAGAAAAAATGGTCAAAAGAAGGAGGAAGGAGGAGAGCTTTTAGGTTTATCAGATGTGTTATAATAGTTATAATAAAATAAGTAAATTTACGGAGGTAAATAATAACATAAAAAATGAAGTGGAGGAATAAATGGAATTACAATTTATCTTAAAAGTATTGGGAAATGCGATATTAATATCCCTTTTCATAGAGGGTATTGTTGAAATTCTTAAAGCTAAAGTTTCGTTGCCAATACATCCCAGAATATACTCGGTATTGGTAGGGGGAGTGTTGGGAGCGTTAAGCTCAACGGTAGTAGGAGATTTATATCAATCCTTACTAATCGGAGTTGTTGCTGGATTAGTCCCCGCACCTGTTTTACACGACTTGCTGGAAATTTTAAGAGAATTTAAGAATAACCTAAGATTAGGTAAGGATATTTAACTTACAGAACATACCTGCCATGCTTATAGGTTTTTTCTAACCTTCCTTTTCCTATATGTGTGGCAGGTTTTTTTGTGGTAAAACATAGTGCTGGGGTTAATTTAGACAAAACTGAGCCGTAAGGGGCTTAAGTCATGGGTAAAATCCCATACCCCAGCACATACCAAACACAATGTTATATCATTGATGATAATAGATTTGGTAATTCTGTTATCTATGGGAGATTTTTAAAAATTTAGACCTCCCAGACTCTAAACCATAGTATTACCTATCTTCCCCTCTGAACCTTCCAATGAGTGCAAATTTAAGAGGTATTTATTAATATTTTATTGAAGAGCATCCACAGCTTTTATCAATAGTAGGAGTAGGACAGAAATGAGTAGGTTTATCGTTCTTAGTTTTTGTA
>QLUP01000017.1 GCA_018725485.1 Candidatus Lithacetigena glycinireducens
TCACCCTGTTCCACCACATCGCCCGTGCTGTCCCCTAGCTGTTCCTAGTAGTCACCCTGTTCCACCACATCGCCCGTGCTGTCCCCTAGCTGTTCCTAGTAGTCACCCTGTTCCACCACGTCCTCACTGCGGACTCTATAAGTCTCTCTACTCTCGCCAATGTCTTTTATTTTCCTTGTTATATGTGAATTATTTAAAAAATATAAAAAAAGGAGGTGATAAGAATGTTTATTAAATGCGTTGGCTGTGAATTTGACTTCCTCGCAACAAACGAGGAAGTTCAAATCTGTCCGGAATGTAATGCAAAGTTCCGGGCAGACGAAGTTCCTCTGATAAATATCATATCATCAGAGGAATGTGAGGCAGGCTAAGTCTGCCGAATTTCCCGGTAAGTCCTGACTTGTATGGCTCTGGACTTTCTCCAGCGTTTTTTATTGTCTTTTTCCTTTATGAAATTTCTAAAAAAATCTATAAGAAAAGGAGGTGAGAGAAATGTTAAAAAAGATCTACGAGATCTCCCCCGATGATAGATACTCATTGGAGGAGGTCCAGAACAGCTTCCTGAATAAGGGAAAAGCACTCTGCTCCCTCTCTGATGGAAAGATTAAGTTCTCCGTGGATGATCACGAGGATTTCGTTGTCATCCACAATAGCTACGGGTCCGGGGACTTTAAGTTCCTTTGGACTCCAGAGATCTCCTTTAGATCTCTAAAGGAGATCGAGGATTACCTTAGCAAAAAGCATAATAGGGTAATCCTTATGGTTCATCATAAGTTCACCTGGTTCCCGAAAATGGGATGTATTCTCCATACATCCTACAACTGGGACCAGATTTATCATCTCCTCTTCCCAGAAAAAAGAAGGGAGGAGGAGCTGAAAGAAAAAGTTTCTGCTCTTGAAGCAAAAAATGAGCAACTGCTTCAAGAAATTTCGGATCTTCGAGAGAAGGTCCGAAGAAGAAATAAGGCTTTAAAGTGCCTCCGCAAGGCACTATAAAGAACTTGCGGATCGTTCCCGACCTATCGGGAACGGCTGACACTTCAGCCATCTGCTGGCAAGCAAGCCCGCAGGTGGCTTTTTTTTTGCTCTAGAAGGACAAGGGGATAAGAGCATAAGGAAGGAATTGATCACCTTGCACAGCCGCAGCGCATAGTGCCAAGCTAGATACTTTCGTGGTCTTTCGATCACCCTGCTCCACCACATCCTCTCTGCGGACTCTATAAGTCTCTCTACTTCCGCCAACGTCTTTTATTTTCCTTATTATTTTAAAAAAACCAATTCCCAGTCCTGCTTACTCTACAGGCTTCTCTACTCCGCCAACGTCTTTTAGTTCCCTTTTTATTTGTGAATTTTCTAAAAAATAAAAAAAGGAGGTGAGAAACATGAAGAAAACTTCTGCTACCCCAGAAGTAACTGCCGCAAGCCCGGCAGCCCCAGCGACTCCAGAATCCCCTGCTCCTACTACTCCTACCAGAACAAACCCCAATTGGAAGAGGTTTGTTCAAAAAGGGGAGAGTATCACCGGGCGGATAATGTCCACTCGGTTTGGCTTGTTGATAGATGGAGGCTCTTGTGTTTACGAAATTAGAGCCTCCAAGAGGATCGAAAAAATGATCAACAAAGCAGGTATAGTGGAGGAAGTCGAAAGACTCCGTCCATACATTGCCGAGTTGACCGATGAGCGTGCGAAAAAAGCACGTTCGTGGGAAAATAGATAGATGAGCTAGGTTTGCGGTTATCCTATCCCAAAAACCGTACCAGCACTTATAATTCTCTTAAAACATTGAAAAGAAAAAAGGAGGTGATAAAAATGAAGATAAATATTAAAGCCGGTGGAAGAACCGTTTCTTTAGAATACAAAAGTGAATATACAGGAGGAAAAAATTATTGGAAAATAATACGCGAAGGTACAAAAGATCTTATTAATAGAGCAATTGATAAAGTTAGTAAAGTCGTATCTATTGAAATTGAGAGGGACGAACAGAATACAAAACTTAGTCTCTTTGTCGATGGAGAACGTCTTCGACCATTACGCTCATGGGAACTTCGTCAGTCAGAATAGGTTTGCGGTCATCACACTATTTTTTGATTATTAATATAAGGAGGTGAGAGAGATGAAAGTAAATATCAAGGTAGGAGGAAAAACCCTCTCCCTAGAATATAAAGGACATAAAGAAGAAAATAGGGGGGAAGAAGAAAAAATAGCGTTTTGGGAAAAAACACGCTATACTGTAAAGAACCTTGTTGATAAAGCAGTAGACAAGGTCAATAAAGTTGCCTCCATTGAAATTGAGAGAACCCCTCCTGATCCTAAATAACCTTTTAAAAGAGAAACACCCTCCAATATAGGGGAGGGTTCTTTTTTAAAAGAGGCATTCTTGCCAGCCTTCAAGGACAAATGGAGGAATAAGTCATGTCGACATGACTTAAGTTAAAAGGAGGAGCGAACCCATAACTTATAAAAGGAGGAGACCAATGATATTTAGTTGCTATTGTTCGAACACTTTTTCAACACAGATTTGGACAGAAACTGATAAAAACCTCTTTAAGAGTTTCTGTCCAAAGTATGGTGCTGTGTGTTATGTTTATATAAAGAGACAACCAAAAGTGAACTTGACAAAACACCAAACGTGCGATATATTATATTATGCCGCAAGCTAAGGGTCGCTCGGCGACCACCAGCGAACCATAGCCCCCCCCTTTGGGGGGGGCTATGGGGGGGGTTTCTTGCCACAAGTGAAAATACGAGGAGAATTAAAATGACAAGAAAAGTTTTACAAGCAAAAGCGAAAAAGGAGTGCCCAGACTTGATAAGGTTAAGGTGTTTGCAGAACTTGGACCGAAGTTCCAAGTGTGGTAGGGGTACCTTTTCTGAGTGTTGTTTCGTTGGTTGTAGCTGGGAGTGTTTTCAACACTGTCCGCAAATAACCTACCTTACCAAACTTGTGAAAAAAGACGAGGAAGAGCAAAAAAAGAAAAAATAAAAGGAGGCAAAAAATGTTTGACTTAACAGCGAGGGTTTACGAAATGATGGGGTTGTATGTCCCAAAGTCGGAGCGTCCAGCAATAGATAACTCCCTATTGCGTGGAAGCGAGATAGAGCAAGAGGAGAGTTTTGAAACTGTTAGGGACATGCTGGAAGCAGGTGGGCATTGCACCTGCGGGGCACACTCGGAGGAGGTAGTAGACGGAGAGTGTATGAGTTGTGGAAAAATTAATGTTTAGGCAGTTAGCAGAGCAGTTAAAAGACGAGGTATTTTATCAAGAGGATGATGGGCTTTTGGTAAGGGGAGATTGTCTTGACATATTACCGATGCTACCAGAAAATTCGGTGGATTTGGTGCTTACCGACCCACCCTATAATGTTAGATGGAAGTCGGCAATAGAATTACACGGTAGAAAGGCAATGATGCATTTCGCTGATGAGGTTAAAAAAGGTTGGGATAATGTTTGTTTAAAGGAATTATACCGAACAATTTTCCCCCACTTTGATAAACTGTTAAAAGTCAATGGTTCAGTCCTGCTTTTTACCTCTCAAGAAGGGGTAGGATATGCAAAGGATGAGGGAATGAAAAATGGTCTTGATATGAAGTGTCAAATGATTTGGGAAAAACTAAACCCTCCTCCACAAGTTAGGAAGAAAAACTATTTAAGTACTTTTGAATGCATTATTTGGTTAGCAAGGTGGGAAAAGAAATGTAATTTTACCTTTAATTTTGGGGCACAGAACGAAATGAAAAATATTTTTAGGTTTCCTTTATGTCAAGGACAGGAGAGAACAGCCCACCCGACCCAAAAACCTCAAGAGTTAATAAAGAAATTACTCCTAATACATAGCAATGAAGGAGACATAGTCCTTGACCCATTTTTAGGAAGTGGGACAACCGCGGTTGCCTGTAAGCAACTGGGCAGAAGGTTTATTGGTTGTGATATAAATGCTAAATACTGTGAGATAGCAAAAAAGAGAATAATGAGTGTAAGTGAGCCGTTATTCTAAATAAGGCAAGGAGATAAGGATAAAGCAAGGGAATAAGGGTATAAGCAAGGGAAGGAGAAGTTATATATGGAAGTAGAAGTGAGAGGAATAAAGTTAAAGGGTTATGGAGATAGGTTAAAGAGAACTAAATATAAAGGGATACCAAAGGAAATCAGATTGACAGCAGGAGAAAAAGATGGAACAGAAGAAGTAAAACAGATTACAAAAGAGATAGCGAAAGCATTTAATAGTGTGTTTGGTTATGTGGCAATTGACCACATAGAAAAGGTTCTAAAAAATGTAAGTAGAGAAAAAATATACAAGAATATAGTTTGGATGGCTAAAAATAATGAAGGAGTAATGAATGTAGACAGAGCAGGGCAGGTAGTGTATTTTAGAGTGCAAGGGGATAAGGGTATAAGGGTACAAGGGAGTAAGGGAATAAGAGAGAGTAGGAAAATAAGCCCTGACGACATGACTAAAGGGGATCTTGTGCAGAATTCTTCACAAAGTCAAAAGGATGAAACGAAAGTTAAAAGAAGGAGCGAAAGTCAAAAGGGGGAAACGAAGTGGAGGAATTTTGACGAAGCGGGTGAATTTTAACGAAGTGAAGGAATTTTGACGGGTTTTGACGGGTTTTAACGAAAGTCAAAAGGAGGTAAAAGATGAGTAAATACTACACACTTAAAGAGGTAAGAGCTCTCAGAGATAAAATAAGCAAGTTAGGTGAAAGAAAAATTGATGAGTTGGAGGCGAAATACGAGAAGGCAGAGGAGGAATATGACGAGGCAGAGGCGGAGCATTATGAGCATTATGGAACAGAGGGAGAGTATGGTAGAACAGAAGCGGAACTGGATAAGATAGCAGCAGAGCGGGATAAAGCAAGAGCGGAGCGGAATAAGGCAAGAGCGGAGTATGAGAAGGTAGGAGCGGAGTATGATGTCCAACTCTTCACCCTTCTTACTTCCTGTTGTCCAAAGGCTCACTACTGGGATTGGGAAGGTTATCTTGCTATCTCCAAGAGTAAAAAAGATGACTGGATTATCCCCGTCTTTGCGGGGGACTTTAATGGGATAAAGCACAAGGCATTTTCTATATGGGAGATGCCAAAAGATAGTTGTGATAAGAAGGATATGAAGGAGGTAAAAGATGAGTAAATACTACACATTAGAGGAAGTGAGAGTAGTCAGGAATAAAATAAGTGAGTTAGGTGAGAGGAGATTTCCCCTACTGGAGGAAGAATGGGATAAAGCAAGGGCAGAACGGAATAAGGCAATGGCAGAGCGGGATAATGTAGGGGCAAAATGGAGTAAGGCAGTGGCGGAGCGGGATAAGGCAGTGGCGGAGTATGATAAGGCAAGGGCGGAGTATGATATAAAACTTTTTGATACTCTTATTGTAATTTGTCCAGAGGCCTATTACTGGGATTGGAGGGGCTATATCGCTATCCCCAAGAGTAAAAAAGATGACTGGATTGTCCCCGTATTTTCTGGGGATTACAAGGGCGTAAAACATAAGGCATTTCCTATATGGGAGATGCCGAAAGATAGTTATGATGAGAGGAATGCAAAGGAGGTATAAAGGCAAGGGAAAGTCAAAAGGAGGAACGTTAGCGGGTGAATTTTGACGAAAGTCAAAAGGATGAAAGTCAAAAGAAGGAGCGCTAGCGGGTGAATTTTGACGAATGCGTAAGCAGGGTGAATTTTGACGGGTTTTGACGAATAAGGGGAAAATAAGTCATGTCGACATGACTTAAGTCAAAAGGATGAAACGAAGTGAAGGAATTTTGACGAGAGTGGATCTTGTGCAGAATTCTTCACAAGATCAAAAGGAGGTAAAAGATGCGTAAATACTACTCACTAGAGAAAGTAAGGAGTATAAGAAATGAGATAAGCAAGTTAGGGGAAAGGAAATCTAATAGGTTGAAGGTAAACTTAAGTAAAGCAGGGGCAAGGTATGATAAGGCAAAGGCAGAGTGGAGTAAGGGAATAGCGGAATGGGATGTCCAACTTTTTACTCTCCTTGTCCAGATTTGTCCAGAAAGTCATTACCGCAATTGGACAGGTTATCTTATTATCCCAAAGAGTAAAGATGAAGATTGGATTGTCCCCGTATGGACAGGGAATTATTTTGGTGTCAAGCACAAAGCATTTTCTATATGGGAAATACCGAAATACAGTTGTAATGGGAGCGATGCAAAGGAGGTGAAAGATGCGTAGGTACACATTAGAGGAAGTAAGGAGTATAAGAGATAAAATAAGCAAGTTAGGTGAAAGAAAAATTGAGTCGGAGGCGGAGCGAGATAGAATAGAGGCAGAGTACGAGAAAGCAGAGGAGAGGTATGAGAAAGCAGAGAAGAAGTTCAAGAAAGCAGAGAAGAAGTTCAAGAAAGCAGAGAAGAAGTTCAAGAAAGCAGAGGCGGAACTGGATAAGATAGAGGCAGAGTGTGATAAAGCAAGAGCGGAGCGAGATAGGCTAGGAGCAGAGTGTGATAAAGCAGGGGCGGAGTATGATAAAGCAGAGGCGGAGTGGGACATAAAACTTTTTGACATCCTTATCTCAATTTGTCCAGAAGGTCATTACCGCGATTGGAGGGGCTATATCGCTATCCCCAAGAGTAAAAAAGATGACTGGATTGTCCCCGTATTTTCTGGGGATTACAGGGGCGTAAAACATAAAGCATTTTCTATTTGGACCATACCAAAAGATAATTGTGATGAAAGGGAAGCAAGGGAGGTAAAAGATGAGTAAATACTACACATTAGAGGAAGTAAGGAGTATAAGAAATGAGATAAGCAAGTTAGGGGAAAGGAAAATAGATGAGTTGGAGGTAGAGTATGATAAGGCATGGGCGGAGTGGGATAAGGTAGCGGCAGAGTTGAATAAGGAAGGGGCAGAGTGTGATAAAGCAAAGGCGGAGTGGATTAAGGTAGGGTCGGAGCGTGATAAGGCAGTGGCTGAGTGGAATAGGGCGAGAGCAGAATGGGATATAAAACTTTTTACCCTTCTTATTGTCCTTTGTCCAGAGGCATATTACCGTGATTGGAATGGCTATCTTGCTATTTCAAAAAATGATAATGAAGAATGGATTTTACCTGTATGGACAGGGAATTACAATAGTATAGAACATACAGCCTTTTCTATATGGACTATGCCGAGAGGAAGTTGTAATGAGGAAGATGCAAGGGAGGTAAAAGATGAGTAAATACTACACATTAGAGGAAGTAAGGAGTATAAGAAATGAGATAAGCAAGTTAGGTGAAAGAAAATTTGATGAGTTGGAGGCAGAGCGGGATAAGGCAAGGGCAGAGTGGGATAAGGCAGCGGTGGAGTGGGAAAAAGTATTTATAAGGTGGGGTAAGCAATTGCATAGCCAAGTTCTTATCATCCAGCCACTGGTAGAGCGGGATAAGGCAGAGTGGAGTAAGGCAGTGGCGGGGTGGAATAAAGCAAGGGCGGAGTTGGATAAGGCAAGGGCGAAATGGGATATGAAACTTTTTAAAATTCTTGTTTCAATTCTCCCAGAAGGTCATTATCGTGATTGGCTTGGATACCTCACTATCCCAAAAGATGAAGATGAGGAATGGATTATACCTATATTTACGGGGGCTTATAGAGAAATAAAGCATACAGCATTCTCTATATGGACTATTCCGAAAGAAAGTTGCGATGAGAAATTAGCAAAGGAGGTAAAAGAAGATGAGTAAATACTACACATTAGAGGAAGTAAGAGCGATTAGGGATAAGATAAGCCAGTTAGGTGAAAGAAGTTCTCCCGAGCTGGATGTCCAATTAGAAAAAGCAAGGGCAGAGTATAGTAAAGCAAAAGCAGAGTGGGGTAGAGTATATGCAGAGTGGAATAAAGCACGGGCGGAGTGGGATGTCCAACTTTTTACTCTCCTTGTCCAGATTTGTCCAGAAGGTTATTACCGTGATTGGGCAGGTTATCTTGCTATACCACAAGATAAAAGTGAGGACTGGATTATACCAGTGTTTGCAGGAGATTATGTCGGTGTCCAACATAAAGCATTTTCTATATGGGATGGACCATACCGAAATGCAGGTATAATGAGAATAATGCAAAGGGAGGTAGCAGATGAGTAAATACTACTCCTTAGAGGAAGTGAAAAATGTTAGGGATAGGATAAGCAGGTTGGGGGAAAGAAATTCCCCCCAGCTGGAGGCGAAGTTAAGTAAAGCAAGGGAGAAGTTAAGTAAAGCAAGGGCAAAATGGGGTAGGGCACATGCAAAATGGAGCAAAGCAAGAGCAGGATGGGATGTGAAACTTTTTACTCTTCTTATCCCAATTTGTCCAGAAGGTCATTATCATGATTGGAACGGTTATCTTGCTATCCCCAAAGATGATAATGAGAATTGGATAATTCCTGTATTTACGGGGAATTACAAAGATATGGAACACAAAGCGTTTTCTATATGGACTATTTTGAAATATAATTACGATATGGATAAAGCAAAGGAGGTGAAGGATGCGTAGAAAAGTGAAAAGATTTTGGAGAAATACAAGGGAAAGGTGGCATCGGACGGAAGATAAATTTTTCAAGGTTCTTTTTGCCATTACCATTTGTCTGGGAATAGCAATTATCATAAGTCAGACAAAAATGTATATCACCCGCTTAAATAGAGAGTTGAAGGATTGCAAGCAGGTGGTAAGAACCTTGCAGACTAAGGAGGCTGCAAGTAAAGGCATTATGCGTGGGCTGCAAATTGAACTTGACAAATGCAACAAGAAATATAACGAGTGCGAAGGGTTCAGGAGTATAATTCGCAATTTGCCAGTTGGTGAGGACATTGAGTTTGATAAAGTTATCCCATTACCGGGAATAGAGGAGACAAAATAATGAAAAGAAGATTAAAATTACAACAGAACTCCCCACCCACCACTGAGTGCATGGCGGAGGCAAAAGAGAGATTCTTTCGCTCCTACTTTAAACAGGGGATAAATCATGTCTCCATAGTGTCCTTAGAAAAGGACACGGTTTACGTCTTTTGTTATTTCCAGCACCCTCTCCCCTTTCACGGAGAGAGAGTTTTTCCTTTCCACCTTCGCCTCCCAGAGGAAAAAATAAGGGAGTGCAATTGTTTCTTCGACTGGAGGGGAGAAAGGGAAATGCTTAATTCTGGATTCGGAATTAAGCTCATAGAAAAAGACAGAGGACAAGTTATGGGGTTTTATGACCCTGTAAACAATGTCCTGATTACATCGGATTGGACGCATAGCAGTGAAAATTTTCCTCTTATTGAGGAAATTATGCTTGCTATCAGGTGGATAAAAGAAACTCCATCTGACCTCTGGCAAGAGATAGGGCTAAAAACTCTAGCCTTTGCCAACAAAGAATTAATAAGTAAAAAAATAACTCTGGGAGCGGACCCAGAGTTTGAATTGTTGAGGGATGGATGGATAGTTCCTGCAGAGGAATATTTTTCGTCTCTGCAAAGTCGCATTGGATGTGACGGCTCAGGTCACCAACTTGAGCTGAGACCGTCTGCGAGCTCCTCCTCTGAGGAACTTGTCAAGAAAGTAGCCTCACTGATAAGTGAGGTTTACAGCGAAGGCTTCACTTTATCCACAGAGGGAGATGAATTTCCTCTCGGTGGACACCTGCATTTTGGGGTAGAAAATTTTTCTACTTCATATGTAGAGTTGTTAGATCTCTTTTTGGGAGGATTACTTCTCCCGCTTTCTGGAGAAGCCAGAGGGAGTTACAGAAGGTTGGGGAAGTATGAAACAAAGGACTGGGGGTTTGAGTATCGCAGTCTGCCATCTGCTATCTTTGCTTCGCCAAAGATAGCAGCGATAGTGGGAGAACTTGCTCTCTCGCTTATTCAAGAATTAACAGACCTGGAAGAGGTCTGCGTTGATGTCTCAAAAAGAGACCTTCCCTACATTCATGAATATAGGAAAAGGATAGGCCATGAAAAAACTAATGCCCTTCTTAACTTTGTCAGAAACAAAATAACCTCATTCAAGAGTGAGGAATGGGGTGTCTTAGAAAGCTACAGAATTAGCTTCAGCTCAGCAGACACCTTCTCTGAAGATGTCAGAGGAGAAATAATTAGAATTCTAGGTCCAAAGATAAAAAGAAATATCCGCTTCTTTGGGCTTAGAGCTGACAGAGGAAACGATGTCATCTCTGGGTTTGATGCAGAAGGGTATAGGAATATAGAATTATCGGGAGGTTATGGGCTCCCGTATCATGTGAGAACAAATAATGATAATTTTAGCGAATTGCATTATTTGTTATCTAAAATAATAGAAAGTCAAAAGGATGAACGTGAGTGAAGGAAAGTCAAAAGGATGAAACGAAGTGAAGGAATTTTGACGAATGCGAAAGCAGGATGAATTTTGACGAATTTTGACGAAAAGGAGGAAGAAAATGTGTAGAATATTTGCTTGGGACGACAAAGAAATGAAGCAAACAATTCCTCAAAAGGAATTGCTTGATGCCAATAAGAGAAACAAAGATGGTATCGGTCTGGCATACCTAAATAGCAGAGGATTCGTAGAGTTTGAAAAAGGTATTTCTTTGGAAAAAGCCCTGGCTATCTATGAGAGGATAGAATCGCCAGGGTTTATCCATTTTAGACTGGCGAGCTCTGGGAGTGTATGTCCAGAATTATGCCATCCATTTCCCCTGGGAGGTGATCTAAGGTTATCTGGTACAGTCAAGGAAGTAATTGCACATAACGGTATATGGGGTGGTTGGGAAAGGTATCTGATAAGTTATTACATGCAAAAGAAGATAGAAGTTCCTCCAGCGACTCTAATGTCAGATACAAGATTATTGGCAATGATAATCAAGGACTGTGGAAGAAATGTCCTCGATTACTTAGAAGTTGGCAGGGTAGCCATACTAGACAAAGATGGTATCTATCTTTATGGAGAGTGGAATGAAAGTGGAGGCTACTACGATAGCGAAAGGGCTTATAAGCAGTATCCCTATCTTTTTAAAGAGCAGCATCCTTATCTTACGGATCCTAGAGGATACCCTAGTTGGTATCTATAGGAGGGAAAATGATAACACGTTTACAAAGAATGATAGAATATGGAGAAAGGGTCGTGGGAAAGAAAATATTCTTGCACCTATCGTCTGAGCTAGTCGTGGCAAAGGGTTTCTGTCGGAACGGGACAAGGAGTGATATTGTAATTTCTATCCCAAGGTTAAAAGATGAAAAGGAAATAGAAAGTATTTTTATGGAGGAAATTACCCATATGCTCCTAAAACAAAAGGAGCACGATGCTTTCTTCTGGAAAAAGCACAGTGAGTTGTTAGATGCTTTCCAAAAGGAAAATGCAAGGGAAAAAGGTATAAAGGTATAAGGGAATAGGAGATATGAAATGAGCAAATACTATGAACTAAAAGAAGTAACAAGCATTAGAGATGAAATAAGCAAGTTAGGGGAAAGAAAATTTCCTTTATTGGAAAGACAGTTGGAGAAGGCAATAGAGGAGTGGAGAGAAGCAAGGGCAGAGTGGGAAGAAGCAAAGACAGAAAAGACAATGGCAGAAATGGATAAAGCAATGGCAAAGTGTGATGAAGTAAGGAAGGAATGGAAAAGAATAATAGTGGAGTGGGACATCAAACTTTTTGATGTCCTTAATGTAGTCTGCCCAGAAGCATATTTCCACGACTGGGCAAGGTATCTTGTTGTCCCAAGAAATGAAGAGGAGGATTGGATAATCCCCGTCTTTGCAGACGAAAATTATGAAATGAAAAATAAGGCATTTTCTATATGGGAGATGCCGAAGGATAGTTGTAGTGAGAAATTAGCAAAGGAAGTAAAAGATGATATAAGGGTATAAGGGGAGGACTAATGGAAACCTTTCGTCAAAATTCCTCCGCTAACGCTCCTTCTTTTGACTTTGTTCTTTACTCACAAGCTTCTCTTGAAAGCGGGAGATTATTAGCAGAGTTCTTTGATAACGGGGGCTGGTATCTATCAAAAGATGTCCACTGCCTTATCAGATGGGGAAATAGTAGTCCTGTCCAACACTCCTTTAAATATGAAATAAATTCTCTATCTGCGGTAAAAAACACAGTAAATAAGGTAGAAATGATAAAAAAACTTAGAAAAACAGAAGGAGTTAAAGTTCCCTGGACATATATTCCTGTAAAGACAAAGTTTAAGAAATTAAACAGTATAGTAAATACTTTCATAATAAATAAGATGAAGCCGTTTGTATTTAAAGATATTTGTCATAACAATAAATTAGTGAATAAGATTTCTGACAAAGAAGGATACTACCAAAAATTACTTGATATTAAAAATGAATATAGGGTATTCGTATTTAGGGATAAGCCGTTTTTGGTCTATGTAAAAGAAGGTGGTGATAAAAACTCTCTCTTTAGAAAGAGGGAGAATGGGTGGAGGTTAGTCCTTCTTTTAGATGGATACCCCCCAGATATATTGGGACAAAGCATAAAAGCGGTTGCCGGGCTCGGACTTGACTTTGGTGGAGTAGATGTCATTGAAGATAAGGATGGGAGGGTATATGTCATTGAAGTAAATACTGCACCACAACTCAATCGATTTAGAGCAAGAAAACTTGCTGAGCACATAAAGGAGGTATAAAATGTATAGGTACTACACATTAGAGGAAGTAAGGAGTATAAGAAATGAGATAAGCAAGTTAGGGGAAAGAAGTATCTCCCAACTGGATGCAGAGTTAGCCTGGAGGACTAAAACAAGAACGGGATGGGATTTGAAACTTTTTACTCTTCTTAGGACAATT
>QLUP01000170.1 GCA_018725485.1 Candidatus Lithacetigena glycinireducens
GACCCTAATATTTGACCCTAATATTCCTTCATGTTGTATGTTTTTTCTGCTTCGGGTGGAAATAGGCATCCTGGCAGTTCTCCTTTTTGCTTGTGGTAATAGGTACACTTTCCGTGTTTATATCAGGATGCTTATCGGCAAATCCTATCAAAACCGGTGTATTTCCTCAGGACTTCTGGAACTACAATGCTCCCATCAGCCAGCTGGTAGTTTTCCATAATGGCTATCAATGTTCTCCCAATAGCCACTGCGGTTCCGTTAAGGGTATGGACGAATTCTACCTTATTTTTCCCTACTCTATAGCGAATATTCAAGCGGCGAGCTTGAAAGTCTATACAGTTAGAAGTAGAGTGGGTCTCCCGATATCTCTCCTGACTGGGTAACCAACATTCAATATCGTATTTTTTGGCAGCAGGAACCCCGAGGTCACCAGTACAGATTAAAACCACCTGGTAAGGTAATTTAAGCCCCTGAACAATCTGTTCTTCCAGATTTAACATAAGTTCGTGCTCTTCTGACGAACTTTCTTGCTGACAGAAAGTAAACATCTCTACCTTGTCAAACTGGTGCACCCGAAAGATTCCTTTCACATCTTTTCCATAAGAACCTGCTTCCCTGCGAAAACAGGTGGAAAACCCTGCATACCTGAGGGGTAGCTCCTTGATTTCCAGAATCTCATCCATATGCAAAGGTCCCAGGGTGTGCTCTGAAGTTGCTACTAACCTCATATCGTCAAGGGTAGTTTTATACATTTCCTGGTCAAGTTGAGGCAGGTAACCCATGCTGACAAATATGTCCTCCCTGGCTAACACCGGTGGCACTACAGGAATGAACTTTTCTTTATTGAGAATCTCCAGCGCATAATTTACCAGGGCAAACTCCAGGAGCACCGCTTCCCTTTTTAAATAATAAAACCTGGAGCCTGATATCCTGGAAGCCCTCTCTACATCTATAAGGTCAAGGTCTTTGCCCAACGCCAGGTGGTCTTTAACTTTGAAAGAATGCTTGACTGGTTCTCCCCAGCTTTTTATAACTACATTCTCTGACTCGTCCTTACCTTCAGGTACTTCTTCCAAAGGAAGGTTAGGAATTTGCATTATTAAACTATTAATTTCCTCATCTATCTTTTTTAGCTCGGGTTCTTTAGTTTTTAGTCTATCTGCGAGCTCTTTCATTTCCTTTATTCTGATTGCTTTAATTTCACCTTCAAGGGTAGCTATTTCCCTGGAAGCTCTTCCCTGCTCAGCCCGTAGATTTTCCAACTCTACCAGTAAATCCTTTCTTTCTCTATCTTTATGAATAATTAAATCTATATCAACTGAACCCTGTTTTTTCCTGATTCCTTCTTTGATCAGTTCAGGTTTCTCTCTTATCAACTTAATATCTATCATCTTATCCTCCTGGTAAAAACATTAACTACTTCTATAATTACTAAATTATAACCGATTGGACACATTTTCTTTATAAAGAGTATTATATCAAACAGAATCTATTGCCTATAATAACCATATTTGTGCAATTAGGTTATAATAAATAGGTTAAAAAGCCTTTTTGTTTAATCCCAATTTTTATAATATTAAATTACATTAAGGAGGATTAGAAATAATGATTTTAATAGGGGAAAATATTCACATTCTCTCCAAGGTAGTTTCAGTTTCCATCAAAGAAAGAAATGCCAAACCACTGCAAGATTTAGTCATACGCCAGGCAGAAGCCGGGGTGGATTATATTGACCTGAATGTAGGCCCTGCCCGTAAAGACCCCGAGGTAATGAGGTGGTTGGTGGAAATTTCCCAGGAAGTTACTGATTTACCCTTATCTCTTGACTCCACCAATCCCAAAGCTGTGGAAGCAGGTTTAGCAGTTTGTAAAATAAGACCTCTAATTAATTCGGCTTCTGGGAAAGAAGAAAGCAAACAGGAAATGCTTCCCCTGGCTGCTAAATACAACTGTGATGTGATAGTATCTGTTCTTACCGATAAAGGAATCCCTTCTGATATTGACTCCAGAGCTGAAGCCATAATGGAAACTATCGCTTATGCCAATGAAATAGGCATACCTAACGAAAGCATCTGGGTTGACCCTATAATGTTCCCTCTGTGCGTAGATCAGGTGCAAATAGCTGAACTTCTGGAATTCATAAAGTTACTACCTGATATAGCACCCGGGGCAAAATCATCCCTGGGGTTATCCAACCTCTCCAATGGTGTTCCCCACCATTTAAGACCTATTTTAAACCAGGTGTACCTGGTAATGCTCCAGAGATACGATCTGTACTCCTCCATAGTTGATAGTTTTGATAATACTTTGATTAACCTGGTAAAGGGAAAGTTACCCGAAACAGTAAACCTGATTTACCGGGCTATGGACGAAGAGGTAGATTTATCTACTCTTTCTCAGGAAGAGTGCAATATAGTAAAAACAGTAAATGTTCTAACAGGTAAAACTTTGTTTTCTAATTCCTGGTTAGAGATTTAGGAGGAAGTTTAATGAAGTTTAATGATTTTTTAGAAACCTATAAAGGCGACATTAAAGAGGTAGTTATAGGTAAAGAAGGCAAATCGGTCGTAATTGGAGGAGAAAATACCCTTCCCTTCCATTATTTCGAAGGTAGTATCCCCCATAAACCCTTACTGGCCTTAGAAGTCTGGGATACTACACCTGCTAATTGGCCCCAACACTTGTTGAGCTCTTATGATGATGTTATACAATGCCCGGTTGCCTGGGCAAAAAAATGTCTGAACATTTTTAAAGCCGAT
>QLUP01000171.1 GCA_018725485.1 Candidatus Lithacetigena glycinireducens
GCATACACCCAAACCCTTCCGCCGTTGCGGATTTCGTCCATTCTTTGCATTGTTCATTCAACCGGCTCTATACCGAGACTGTTTAACCATTCTATAACTTCCTGTTTCATACTACTATCTTTAAAAGCATACCACCGACTTTCCTCGTCATGATAATCAGACAAGACATTCTTGAATCTTCTAAAAGCCCCTTTACCATCAAGGGAGATTTCAAGTTTTTCTCTGAGAAAGCGATTAGTAACTGTTCCTGCAAATTCAACCATAAGATTGTATGCATCATAAAAAGGCTTGCGAGGTATATCTACAAATCGTCCAGCTTCGTTTGAAATTATATCTCCTGTAAGCTCAACTAAATCCTTTTTCCATTCCGGCAGATCTTCCATTGCTTCTTCATCTCTGGATCCAACTGCATCCATAAGCTCATTGGGTATGCTCACGACTTCGCCTGATTCGGTATCAAAAAGAGTTATATTGTCAAAATCGTCTTGCATCTCCATAGTAAGAGCTATTTCTCCTATGTCAACTTTTAGTTTTTTCATTGTTCACCCCAGTATAAATACTCATATCCCTTTTATTTCCTCTATGAAAGCGTGTCTTCTCTTGTATTTTTCTCTTAGATGTTCGATGTACTTTCTGAATTTATCTTGAGTTTCTGGTATCTCTTTCATGAGTTTTAACCAGTAGGCAGCCTGCTTATATGCATCTCTTTTTTTCACGTCTTCAGTAAACTGGTTTATCTTCTTTTTATAAAGCTCAAAACATTTCTCTTGGTATCTGTCACGGATTTTCTTAACTATTGAATGGAATATGTCAAATTGAACACTGTTTCCTGCAAGTTTCAGCATACTCTCGTAGTCGTTTTCGAGAGAATAAATCTTAAATAGCAATTCATGATCTCCTGAAAGAAGTTTTTCCACCCGCTCTAAAATAGAATTCTTTTCCTGTTCTGTTTTTATGACCTTTTTCAGTTTCTGGTAATAGGCAATATCCCTCTTAAGATCAAGAAGCATGACAAGGTTCTCAATGATTTTTGGATAATCGCTTTCTGACGTATAACATTTATCAAGAAACTCTCTTAAACCTTCGATATCGTCCGACAGCCCGAAGTGGAAACGGAAATCCTTCCTTTTGCTCTGGATAATCTCAATGGCTTTTTCTGCTGTATCTATTGCCTTGTCTCTAAATTTATTTTTCAGGTAAAACTCTGACAGAGGAATAGCCATTGCCAGATATTCCTTGTAATATTTTTCGCCGTATGAATAAACTGCTTCGGCATCCCCTTTTGTTATGCTAAGATTCAATTTAATTGGAGGAATTAAATCATCTGCAGATTTATTAAGTATGTAATCAGCTTCTTCAGAAGTATTTACCGCAGTTAAGAAAACATTTTTAAAAACACTCTTGTCCTCAAATGCCTTGTAAGCCCGGATAAGATAATCAAAGTAAGTTTTCTTGTCTTTTAATGGGGAGAGATTCCTGATATTTTCAGCCATTGAATTAAAGGCTTCTTGAGCAACGTAATGGATGTCGTCAAAATGCTCTTCAAGTTTATTGTCTTGGAGACATTCGGTACATGCATCGCAGATACCCTGATATATCTTTATCGCCTCTTTGTAATTTTCCTGGGCAGAATATTTTTCAGCGATCTCTGTAAAGCTATCAACAATCTCACTGACAGGATGCTCATATGAATCATGGTAATGATCGTAGTAATATTCTATGCCTTTTAATCCTTTAAATTGAGAAAGAATCCCATCCTTATACTTTTTCGCTGATACCCCTGTTTCTTCTTTTCCCCTTGCAAATATCTTGAGGTCTTCCAGAAGCTCTGAATCGGTGCTCAGCTTTTCCAGAAGAAATTTTTTTAATCTGCCAGTGTCAACTTTCTCAATCAGAAACTTAATATCCACAACATCTTTCTTATGCTCCTTTATCTTTTTGTTGTGGCATATCGCCAACATTGCAGCAACAATGTGTTTACAAACCCCACCCCAGTCATAAGGACAAGTGCAGTCGGTCTGCAAATCGTCTTTATTCCTTGAAATGGTCACCGTATAAAGTTCACTGCCCTGAACATGGGCATTGTATGCACCCTTTTCAATCCAGACTTTTTCAACAGTGCCACTGTGGAAATAGTTGTATCCCTTACTCAGCGATGCTCCTGATGCAAGGTCATTAATAATATCTTCAGTTATCTCAGGCAGCGGCATTGGTTGCCTCCCTTTTGTCTATCAGTTTCACCGTAAATCAAATTCAATTTCTCCCCATAATTAAACAATTTTTTGTCAAAATCAAGTGAAGTACAGAAAAATAAATGTTTTCAGGCAGCAAAGAATATCACCTGACAGGTGAAATTGTAATTCGTCATTCCTGTAAAAACAGGAATCCAGTTTTCTTGTTTTTAGTGGATCCCCATTTTCGTGGGAACGACACCTTAATACAGAATCGCTCAATTTGCTCCGAAAATGTCATTCTCTGGCTTGACCAGAGAATCCAGTTCCTTTTCTCTGGATGCCCCGATTAAATCGGGGAATGACGATGACATTTTCATTCTCCTTTGTGCCGACTTTGTCGGCATGAGGGTTTAGGTATGAAAAACATTTCGAAGTATCATCCATATCGTCCTTCATAGGTGCCACATAGGGTATAAACAATTTCACTGGACTTTTAAAATAACCAATGTTTTTAAACCCGCGCTGGAGATCGTCTATAATTTTCAAGAGAATTAGCAGACGTAAACGCTTCTTCAAAATATTG
>QLUP01000172.1 GCA_018725485.1 Candidatus Lithacetigena glycinireducens
TTTAATATTACCGTTGCCAGGGGTCCTCTACCTTTATCCATCCTTGATTCTATGATTACCCCATTAGCTGGTGCTCCAAGATCGGTTTTTAATTCCAGGATTTCGGTAAAAGTTAAAACCATTTCTAATAATTCCTGGATGTTGGTACCTACCTTAGCTGAAACATCAACATATACGGTATCCCCGCCCCAAACATCTGGCAACAATCCATAGGATGATAATTCTTGCCTTATTTTCTGGCTGTCTGAACCAGGTTTGTCAATTTTGTTTACTACTACCATTACCGGTACTTTAGCTGCCTTAGCATGGTTTAATGCCTCCAGGGTTTGAGGCCTCACTCCTTCATCAGCAGCTATTACCAGTAAAACTAGGTCAGTAACCTGGGCTCCCCGGGCACGCATTGAGGTAAAAGCTTCATGACCGGGAGTATCAATAAAGGTAATAGATTTATCTTTTACTTTTACCTCGTAAGCGCCTATTTTCTGGGTTATTCCTCCCACCTCGCCAACTGCCACAGCTGTTTTCCTGATAGTATCTAATAAAGTTGTTTTACCGTGGTCAACATGACCCATAACGGTGACCACAGGTGCTTTAGGAATTATCCTGGATTCTTTCTTCACCCCAGGTTCTGCTGGTGGAGTAGGTTTTTCTATTTTTAATTCTTTACTCGGTGAAGGGGGTATGTCAATGGTAGTTGAATCAGTTGAAGGTTTATCAAATATTAGCGTTGGAGCAGTCTCTTTCTTACTTAACAGCTCTATGACCATCTGGGCTGTATCTTCATCAATTTTTTTAGATGTTTCTGCTACTTTAAGACCCAAAGACTCTAAGGTTTTAATTACTTCTTTTGCATCTAATCCATTTTTTTTGGCTAATTCACGCGGGCTTAATTTGCTCATCATTTCTCTGTTTTATATACTCCGTTAAATAAGCAAGTATATTGCTGGCTTCTTTGGTAGCGACATCCATCTTTAGATGTTTATCAAGAATCCCTTTTTTCAATATACCCTTGATACACCCAGTTTGGGGGCATACATATGCCCCTCTACCGGATAATTTAAAACTAAAATCAAACTGAATACAATTATTAATTCGTACTAACCTTAGCAATTTAGTCTTAGGTAGCTCACTTTTGCATACAATACAGGTTCTTAGTGGATCAGTTTTCACTCTTCCTCAATTATATCTATTTTTACACCGGTTAAGCGCGCTGCCAGATGGACATTTAAACCCCGAGACCCAATAGCCACAGACTTAGCATTTCCTGTTTTGGGCACATAAACTCTGGCAACCTTTTCGCGAGTACTGTCGGGGTTATTTTGTTCTACAATCTCCACTCTGCTTACCTGGGCAGGGCTTAACGAATTGGCAACATATTCTTTTAAGTCTTTGCTCCATTTGATGATATCAATTCTTTCACCTTTAAGTTCATGAATTATGCTCTGAATACGATGACCCCTGGGCCCAATACATAATCCCACCGGTTCAATTCGGTCGTTACGAGAACGAACCGTCACCTTAGACCTCAAGCCACCCTCTCTTACGATATCAACTATTTCTACCTGACCCTGTTGTATTTCAGGAATTTCCATTTCCATAATTTTTCTCAAGAGCCCTGGATGACTTCTGGATACAATAACCACCGGGTCTCGTCGTGATTGTTCCACTTTTAAAATGTAAACTTTTAATCTATCACCCATGTTGTACTGTTCATGACCTTGCTCTTTACTGGGTAAAAGTCCTTCGCCCACGGAGAGTTTAACATAATACCCCTTTGTATCACTTCTCCATATCTGACCTAAAATAATATCTCCCTCGCGAGCTGCAAAACTACTGATGATTGCTTCCCTTTCTCCTTCACGAACGGTCTGGGATATTATCTGTCGGGCTACTTGAATAGCAATCCTTCCAAACTCCTTGGGAATGGGTAGGTATATGTCAATTGTGTCGTCTAATTGCACCTTGGGGTTAAAACTTAAAGCTTCTTTCAGATTAATTTCCAATGCTGGATCCAGTTCTTCTTCCACTACTTTTTTCCTGACTAATAATCTGAGTTCACCGCTTTTTTCATTAATATCTACAAAATATTCACCTGCACCATACTTTTTTCTGTAAGCTGAGGTAATACCTTTTTTAATTCCTTCAATAATCTTAATTTTAGGAATGCCCTTTAGTTTCTCTATTTCTTCAACTGCTGATATCAATTCTCTGCTGGCCATCTTATAACTCCGGGGCTAAATTAGCCTGTAATATCGCTTTAAAATCAACAGATAACAGTCCTTTCTCTCCTAAATCTAAAGTTAGACTGTTTTCTCCTGTACGGAAAATTACTCCCGTAACATCTAAAGTATTATTCCTTTCATCCCGATACAAAACTCTGATTCTTTGATTCAAAAAAAGCGCATATTCCTGTTGGTGCTTGATTTTTCTGAATAAACCCGGTGAGGACACTTCCAGAGTATAAGATCCAGGCATGAAGTTTTCTTCATCGAGTATTAGTTCTACTTCTCGGGACACTTGTTCGCAATCCATTAAAGAAACCTGTCTTTCTTTTCTATAAAGGTATAAGCGGATTAAAGAACCAATTTTTCGGGGAAAATATTCTACTTCCAGTAGCACCAGCCCCCTGGATTCAGCCACTTCTCGGGTAATCTCCTCAATCCTTTCTTCCACTTTTTTCATCAAAACCCTCTATATTAATAATCTAGGAGTGGTTTTCCACTCCTATTAAAAATCTTTATTTAATTGTTTATATT
>QLUP01000173.1 GCA_018725485.1 Candidatus Lithacetigena glycinireducens
GGGGTCAGGTCTTCATTATTCACTTAAGCCTTGCCTTTTTCTCAAAAAAGGCAATTCTTGCTTTTCTGTTTTATGGTGGAGGAACTACCTCTATCCAAATGGGTTCTGAACGGATATATTTACCCCATCTTAGTGGATCTGGATCATCAAAATAAAACCAAGCATTCTCATCAAATTCAATCCAGGCTACAATCTTGTATTTGCCTGGTTTATTTACACAGCGAGGCGTGGTGGAAAAGCTGGGGTTACGATCTCTATAAGGTATATGAGGTATAAGAAGATGATACGAATCTATAAGCAACCGTTCAACAATGTGAACATCATAAATTGGCCTGCTTGTCTTAGGGCAGATAATCCCTAAATCATGGGGATCTGGTGTTTTACCTTCTTCATCATAGATACTACACAGGAGTAGACGCGTATCAGAACAAACTAGAGTGGGCAGTAAACCTCTATAGATTAGATATGGGTCTATAACAATTGGTTCATCTACAATAAATTTGGTCTTCTTAAGCCCAGTAAAAACCTCATACCTTGGTTCATCAGTAAAGAAAATAAAAAGGAGGTTAGAGCTTACATAAAGAAGTATAAACCCCATTAGCATTATCAGAGTTACCCTTATAACCCTTAACTGCTTAGATAGCATTGCCAACCTACCCCCAGTTTTACACTTACTCTTTTCTCAAATATATTATCATAACCTGGGGCCTGGCAAAAAACCTCAAAGGTAAAAATACTGTTCCTATACCGTTAGACACCATAACCACGGTATTTTCCGTTTCTATAACCCCGGTTCTGAATTTAGGTTTATAAGTAAAGGGAGAGAAGGGTGCCCAGAGCCCAAAAACAGTTACCTGGCCTCCATGGGTATGGCCGCTTAAAACTAAATCTATTTTCCTGCTTTTTATCTCATCTACAAAATCAGGATTATGGGAAATTAGAATAACCAAATCCTCCTCCACGACATCCTGAACTGTGGGCTTAAGGTTTTGGAAATCTTCATAAAAATCACCTACCCCACCAATTTTAATCCTCTCACCCTCTTTTTCTAACCACTCGGCCTGGTTGTCTAAAAGCTTTATTCCAGCATTCTTCATTGATTTTCTGGTTAAATTGGCATTTTCCCAGTGGTCGTGGTTTCCCAATACTCCAAACACACCCCAGGGAGCTTTTAACTCTTTTAGTACTTCAAAGCAGGGCTCAATGTATTTTTGACTTTTATAAACATAATCTCCACCGAGAATAATAAGGTCAGGATTTAAGACTTTAACCTTTTCCACCAGGTTTTGCAACCTTGGAAGGGAAAAGAAGGGTCCATAATGGATATCCGTGATAAAAACTATTTTAAATCCTTCATAAGAAGAGGGAAGGTCTCGGTTAATAAAATCCACCTCTTTTATCTCTAACCAATGAGCTTCCCAAAAAGAGTAGGAAATAAGGAGAACCGATAAAATAATCAGAGAAAGAAAATAGGGGTCAATTCTATTTATTTATTAAAAAAGAGAATTATAAAAGTTGACCCCATTTTCTGTTTTTTATTTTAGGTATTTCAAGGTCTCCTCAATATAATTTTTATCAGTGGCGTCTGTGGGTAAAATTAAATCAGGAACTAATTCTTTTTCATCTACTATTCTTCCTGAAGGTAGTCGGTACTTGGCAATAGTTAATTTTATAGCCCCTCCATCATCCAAACTCCAGACTCTTTGAACGGACCCCTTACCAAAACTGTTTCTGCCAATAAGATAAGCCGCGTCATGGTCCTGCAAAGCGCCAGCTAAGATTTCCGCAGCGCTGGCTGTACCACCATCCACCCAGACAATAAGGGGTAAATCTACCAAAGGATTATAACCTTTCAGGGTATTGGTCTTGCCATTACTATAAACTATGGAGACTATCTCTCCCCTTAAAAAGAACCTGGCCACCTCCACGGATGAATCCAATGATCCCCCGGGATTTTTCCTTAAATCCAGGATGAGAGCGCGAACTCCTTTCTTCTTTAAATCCTCAATAGCTTTACGGACATCGGTAGCAGTAGGCTCGTTAAAGAGGGTAATTTTGATATAACCGAGGTTGTTTTCTATTATTTTATATTCTACTGATACTATTTTTATTATTTCCCTGGTTAGTTCAACTTCGTAGGTTTCCTCGCCCCTGCCAAACTCTATGGTTACCTTAGTGCCGGGCTCACCTCGGATGATGCCTGCTACTTTTTCTAAGGTCAAAGGTCCAACAGGAGTTTTATTTACCTTTAGGATAACATCACCTGCTTTTACTCCAGCCCTATCAGCAGGCGTGCCGGCAAAGGGAGCGATTACTACCTTCCGACCATCCCTTATACCTATCTGAATCCCCACACCCCCATAAAAGCCCTTAGCCTTATCTTGCAGGTGCTTATAATCTTCTTTTTCCAAATAGTAGGAGTAGGGGTCTCCCAGAGAATTAACCACTCCACTGATTATCCCCTGGTATATTTTTTCGGGTGTAAACTCTTTCTTAAAATAGGATTCTTTTTCTATAAATTCAATAACCTGTTTGATTACACCGTGCTGTTCATCAGAAAGGGGCAAGAAATCGTCGTACCTTACAGGTGCGGTTGTTCTACCAAAGAAAACGCCGCTGGCAAAAAGAACAGAGCTTAACATTACAATTAAAGCTATGCGAGATATTTTACTCATGTTTCAACTCCTTTTAGGGCTTGCTTAATAATAATTATATAATCATAAAGACAAATCACGGGCTATTTATCAGGTAAT
>QLUP01000174.1 GCA_018725485.1 Candidatus Lithacetigena glycinireducens
CCTTTAACTATCCATTCAGGAGTTAGGTGTGCCTCATCCAGAACCTCATCAACAGTTCCACCGGTGCGCCAGCGGTTGTCCCAATCGGAAGATAAGGAATACTTCTCACATTCTTTACTGTATATCCAGGGCTGTATGGTGCATAAAGCTTCGTTGGTTATGACCATAGAGTTTACCCAATCCGTCAATGGCAGTATTTTATTACGGTATTCTTCATTTTGTAAGTCAAAAAGTTCCCTGCTGATAGCAGCAATTATTTTTACATTGTAACCACGCTGGTTGATTTCGGGGAGTATCTTTATAAGATTGTCAGTGGTGGAAGTACCTCTGACAATGATAGTTCCCATTTTTGGTTTGTCAGGTTCAAAATCCCTGATTAAATACGCACCTCTGGCAGCTTCCCAGTGGGGAGCAATCCCCAACGAAGTCCTATCAGGAATCGTTATAGGTGGTCTGGTTAAATGCAGGGCAATTATTGGCACATCAAGAGCAAGAGCAGCTCCCAAAACCACTGGAACCTCGTTGTATTCCCAGGGATGTAAATTTATAATACTACCTTTAGGAAAGAGCTGGGTAACCCCCGGGGCAAAAATCCCAAAATGGGTGCGGGAATCATCAGCAGTTTCAGGCCCAGAGTGACCTGCTACCCAGAGCACTTTGCCCAATTTCAAAGGGCAATCCTGAGCTAATTGGGATAATATTCTAAAAATGCCATATTTTAAATAAGCAAAAGAGCCATAAGTAGAGCAGGCTCCGTAAAAACCATTGAATTCTTCATAAGGATTTTCTGCAAGGTTGACAGTTACCATACCTCCCAGGATACCGGCATTGCCAAACTCGGTTATTTCCTGGGGGAGAAGGGAACCCATAGGATTATTAACCCTGTGATATTCACCAAAACCCTTGAAATCTTCCCATTCGTCAGCAAAACCAAAAATGTTGGTTGATTTGGCTAAATCAGCAGAGGCTACGATAAACAATGGTCTGCCATAATCCCTGGCTCCCACATAGTTTACATAGGAGCCCCATTTACCAAAGGCCATGCGGTTAGAGGTTTTGCTTCCTGGTGAAACATAAAGGGAAGCTGGGTAATTTTTGTAATCATAGAGCCGGTTATCCTTAAAAGGATTCTTCTGCCCCTTAAACTTAAAAGTTTTTTCTTCTGTGGGGACAGCCTCTCCTAAATCAACGAGAGTGTTGGCTACAAAATCTGCGAGTTGGGAATCTTCTTTCAGGATAGAAATAACTTTTTCAATATTTTTTTCGGTCTGGGCTTTAAATTCACCAGGGTTTGCTGGAGGAGGGCTTCCAAATCCCTCGAATTTTACCCCGTATTTATCCTGAAAGGGCTTCTTGGTCTCCCAGTATAGGTCTGAATTGGGTGCATGGGGTAAACCATGCGATTTATTATCAAAAACGAGGTATCCCCGTCCCTTAAGAGATTTGAACCAGGCAACATGAGGACCATGGTGATGGGAAGCATCGCCCAGTGTCAATTCTAGCAACACTTTTCCCACTTCCTGCAGGTCGTTACCCTGGCAGGTGCCCAGCACCCGGAAACCATAAGGTTTGAACCAGTCATCGGGTGTGCCGGGAACTGTATCTGTTAAGGGGTGATCGTCTATACCAAAGTTATTCCAGTCAACCAGCCAGTAAAAATTTGATAACCCCAGGGCCCAGGCAGAGTTTTTGGTTTCGTGGGTTACCCCAGTAGTCAGGGCAGCATCTCCTTCTAAAGCAAAAACCTTTACCCCGGAGAGACCGGCTAATTTTAAGGCTAAGGCCTGACCTGCTGCAGCAGGGTTTCCATGCCCGGAAGGTCCGGTGTTGAACTTCAAAAAGAGGGTTTTACCACTCATTTCAGCATGACCGGGCAATCCATGGCGTCTGCGGAAGGTGATTAAATCTTCATAAAATAGAGCTTCTTTATGGGGTTTATAAAGTAAATTACCTGTTTGGTGGTATTTAAGCCTCAGCGCTTCATTAAGCACCGAAAGCATAGTATAAACCAGCGGTACGGTGTGTCCAGCGCTTAAAATAAAACGGTCGCCGAATCTTTTTTCGGGGTTACGGATATCGTAGGTCATAGCCCCTGAAAGCATCAGGTTAACCATGATGGGGGTTTTAGAACGAGAACCTCCCGGATGACCGCTTTGCCGGTAGTTCAGGATTATATCAATGAGGTGGTCAGTCATGTCCTGAACTTTTTCCAGGTGGGAGATAGATGATATTAGCTTGCTAAGCTGTTTGGTTAATCTTTCCATTATAAAAATGCCTCCTTGATGTATTTCCATGGTTTATTGTCGTTTTTAGGTTAATGATAATAGTATAGCAAAAATTATCGCCCTCCCCTTAATCCCCTCCCTTCCAAGAGGGGAAGAAAATGGAGGAATTATCAAATAATATCCCTCTCCTAAGCTGGGAGAGGGGGAAGGAAAATGATGAGATCACCACCAGCCTTACAGGCTCTCGCGATGACTGGTATGGTACGGGATTAATCTTCTCGGTTTTGTAAGTTTTGGAAGAGAATTTCTATATCAGTTTTTAATCCAGGCAGGTTTTGAGTAATAATAACCCAGATAATGTTAGGGTCAATACCAAAATATTCATGGATGGTAATATTTCTTAAAGAAATCATTCTTTTCCAGGGGATGTGAGGGTACTGTTCTTTTATTTCTTCCGGTATTTTTCTGGAAGCCTCCCCTATAACTTCCAGGTTTCTAAGAACAGCGTCAATAATCATATCGTTG
>QLUP01000175.1 GCA_018725485.1 Candidatus Lithacetigena glycinireducens
CAGGAGAATGAACTACCCAGGATTTTAACTGATAAAAGCAAAATTAATAAATATATTATTCACTGTTTGCCTATTGTACTGATTATCGGACTAACCCTATTTATAAGGATAATATTACCCTGGGATGTCATTGTAGAAAAAGATATGATTAAAATTGCACCTGATGATGCCCCTCTTCATATGCGTCTGGCAGAACACACTGTTCATAATTTTCCCACCAGAATATTTTTTGATCCCTTCACTTTCTACCCTGACGGCGGAGTATTCTTTTTACCACCTCTTTTTACCTGGATAATTGCCTCTATATCTTTTATAGCTAATTGGTTTTTGGGTGATGGTGGAATACCTTCTCGTTATACTATAGAATTAATTGGTGCCCTACTTCCCGCAATAGGAGGTGTCTTAACTGTACTAATTGCTTACTTCATTTCTAAAGAAATCTTTGAAAACCGCAAAGTTGCTATCCTTTCGGCCCTTATTTTAGCAACCATACCGGGCCAGTTTTTACAAAGAACCATGTTAGGTTTTGCAGATCACCATGTACTGGAAATCCTATTCTTTTCTCTTACTATGCTCTTTTATATAAAAGCACTTAAAATCTCAGAAGGTTTGATGCTTGAGGATGTATTGCCAAAAAATTGGAAGAGAACCAAAAAACCGATTTTATTCTCTGTTATAGCAGGTTTAATGCTGGGTCTTTACTTTCTTTCCTGGATGGGAGCTCTTTTTATTTTAGCCCCATTTCTTTTATTTATTTTTACCCAAAACATCATAAATCATTTAAGAAACCGGTCTAATGAGGGCGTAACCATAATAAGTATAATAACCTTTTTAATACCCATCTTTTTCCTCCTGCCCTTTGGTTTGATAAAACATTTACGCCCTATAGTGTTCGGAACGACTATTTTACCAATAATACTTGGCATAATTGCTACTTTCTGTCTATATTACCTCTCCAGTTACCTGAAAACTAAGGATTATCCTCCAATACTATACCCGCGGCTTCTTATCCTCACAGTTTTACTGGTTATAGTTAGTATCTGGGCAATGTTTTTAAGATTGCCAGGGTTACTTCCGGGCTTTATCCACGGGGCAATTGGAACTTTATTTCCTCCCGAACTTTCCCGCACTATTGCCGAAGCAGGTTCCATGTTCTTCAGACAGGGTTTTTTCACTCTCCAACCGATATGGCTTAATTTCACATCCACCTTTTATGTTGCTATAATAGGATTAATTCTACTAATTATTAAAGTATTTAAAAAATTCTCCTATTCTTTATTATTTCTAATTGTGTGGAGCTCTTTCCTACTCTTGGCTATGGCTTCTCAAATTCGTTTTGCTTACTACTTTGCTATGAATGTAGCCATACTCTCAGCATTTATAGGTATAGCCTTGCTGGATAAATCTGAGTATTATATAAATACCCTATTTACTAATCTATCATCTAATATCAGATACCACCGTCTTCATATTATTTTAAAGATGTCAGTATTAGTTATTATAGTCCTAATTCTCATCTATCCAAATACCCGGCTATCCATAGCAACCTCCAAACAGGGAATGGGCATTCATCCCGATTGGTATTCTGCTTTAATATGGCTTAGGGATAACACGCCTTCTCCAACTCTTGACTATAATAAAATATATAAAGCCCCACTTAAGGGTGATAGATATGACTATCCTCCCGGAACCTATTCAGTAATGAGCTGGTGGGACTTTGGGTATGCTATCGTTTACTATTCTAAGAGAATTCCTGTTTCTACCCCAGGCCAAACCGGAATTGGAGGTCCTCCATTAATTAAATATGTTGACCTGAACAATAACGGCACCTTTGAGGTAAATGAACCTGTCATCTACGATAGGAACAAGAATGGTAAATATGATAATTTAGATACAGTGATTTTTAACTCCAAACCTCCCAAAGATGCTATTCTATTGAATTTCCCACCTGAATATATGTTTCATGATAATGATAAAAATGGATACTTTTCTAAGAAAGATTCTATAATTCGAGACAAAGATGGAGATTTCAAATACTCAATTGATGACGAAATCATAATAGGAAAGATACCCAAACTTGGAAGATGGCTCAAAATGATGCATCTGGACCCAGGCTCAGCCACCTTTTTCACTGCAGGAGATTTAGAAACAGCAGATAGAATTATTAAGTATTTTGATACTAAATATATTATAACCAGTCTTTCTATGGCTTCTTCCAAGTTCTGGGCAATCGCTACCTGGGCAACTGGGAGTACCAATAAATTTTATGAAAATTATTATAAAGAAGTTTTAACCGATATGGGAGTAGAGTTTCAACCAAAGAGATACTATTATCCAGAATTTTATCAATCTATGATAATAAGGTTGCATTATTTTAATGGAGAGAAGGTTATTCCCCAAAATTCCACTTATGTGATTTCTTATGTGATAGCTTTAGATGGTAAAATTCCCATTAGAATAATCACAGGTGAATGGTTATTTTCCACCTATGAAGAAGCAAAGGAGTTTATCGCCAATCAAAAAGAAGGAAATTACCGAATAGTTGGTATCTCCCCTAACCAGAGCCCCGTACCCCTCGAAAAGCTTGAAAACTATAGACCTGTGTATAATTCTCAAAACTCAATATTCAGATTTATAAAAGATGAAGCAGACCTAAGAGGTATAAGGATTTTTGAGTATAAGAAAACTGAATGATATTTTCTCCCCGTCATCGCGAGACTCGCTTTCTTGTCACTCTGGACCCCG
>QLUP01000176.1 GCA_018725485.1 Candidatus Lithacetigena glycinireducens
GACTTCCTTAACAAAAAAGATACAAACATATACCTCTGGGGAAGGGCGGGGTGTGGTAAAACACATCTACTTTGTGCAGTTGCCAATGAGGTAAGAAAAGCAGAGCGAATTTTGTTTTATCGGATGATTGACTTTCTAAATATGATAAGGGAAAGGATTTTGGCTGATGACAATGAAATAATAAAGGACTTGCTTGATAGTGAGAAGCCATTTTTTCTTGACGATTTTGGAACTGAAAAATTAACCGAATTTGTTTTTGAAAAGGTGTATGACTTTTTTGACTTGATAGAAGTAACGGAAAGAAAAAGAATAATAATAACATCAAATTACAGCATAAGTGAAATGATGGATAGGGTAAGTGATAGGATAGCGTCTCGGATAATAGGGAATTTTGAGGTTGTAAAAATAGGGGGAGAGGATGGGAGGATAAAATGAAAAAAGAAGAGAAAGAAGTAAATAAAAATGCGGACTTGAAATACACCTACGACCTAATACAGCGGATAGGGAGAATAAGATTTACACTCTTCAAAACTTGGAAAACCGTAATGTCCCTTGCGGGTTATCCCATTGACGATTTGTATTATTCCGTGTATCAGAGGTGGCTACAAAACGAAGGTATATCAGAGGAGGAGTTAGAGACAAGGTATCCGTATTCGGATTTAGAACTTGACGAACTTGTGAGAAAAATTGAGGGCGTAAAAACTTTTAAGGAGGTGAAAGAGGAGAGAGAACAAAAAAATAAAGGAGGGAAGGTATGACAAGAACAAGTTTGAAGGTGAAAGCAAGGAAGGAGTGCCCCGATTTGATGAGGGGGAAGTGTCTGGAGAATTTAAAGCGAAGTAAAAAATGCGAGAGGGGCATCTTTTCCGAGTGCTGTTTCTTTGATTGTGGGCGGGACTGTTTTCAACTCTGCCCAAAAATAGTTTATATCACCAACCTTGTAAAAAAAGATGAGGAAGCAGAGAGTAAAAGACAAAACAAAACACTAATGAGTGATACGGGTAATATCAGTATTGGGACAGGGACAATAGCACCAGGGGCAAGGTTCAAAATAACAAAACAAAAAAAAGGAGGTGTCAAATGTTTGATTTAACAGCACAAGTTTTTAGAGTAATGGGACTATATGAAACAGGACCACGCTTCCAGCCGGAGCAACCAGCAATAGACAACTCCCTATTGCGTGAAAGTGAGGAAACAGAGCAGGGAGAAGGACTTGATACTATCGGGGAGATGCTGGAGGCAAGTGGGCACTGCACCTGCGGGGCACACTCAGAAGAGGTAATAGAAGGGGAGTGTTTGATATGTGGAAGGATAAAAAACAAGTAGGGGATTTTTTCTGGGATACCCACCAGACGCACAAAAACCTATCAAATTTCAACAAGGAGGGGTTGGGGGGTCTTTCCCTATCCCAGCACCAAAATCCCCGAATTTAACCCCTTTCTGTGCGTCTGGTGGCATTTCTCTGATTTTATGCGGGTTTTTGGATAAAGGAGGTGAAAGATGAATAGATACTACACACTTAAAGAAGTAAAAAGAATAAGAAATAAGATAAGCAAATTGGGGGAGAGGAGTTTCCCCCAGCTGGAGGCGAAGTTAAGTAAAGCAAGGGAGAAGTTAAATGAAGCAAGGGCAAAGTGGGGTAGGGCACATGCAAAATGGAGTAAAGCAAGAGCGGGATGGGATGTAAAACTTTTTACTCTTCTTATTCCAATTTGCCCAGAAGCACATTATCATGATTGGACAGGTTATCTTGCTATCCCAAAAGATGATAATGAGAAATGGATTATCCCAGTATTTACAGGGAATTACAAAGATATGAAACATAAAGCATTTTCCATATGGACTATTTTGAAATATAGTTACGATATGGACAAAGCAGTGGAGGTGAAAGATGAGTAAATACTATACACTTGAGGAAGTAAGAGCAATTAGAGATAAAATAAGTAAGTTAGGTGAAGGGAATTTTGATGAGTTGAGAGAGGAGTTGAGTAAAGCAAGGGTAGAGTGGCACGAGGAATTACAAAGATATAGAATTAAGCATTTTCTCGATATAAATAAAGCAAGGGAGGTAAAAGATGAGTAAATACTACACACTTGAAGAGATAAAAAATGTTAGAGATGAAATGAGCCAGCTGGGGGAAAGAACCTTCCCCCAACTGGAGGCAGAGTGGAATAGGACAAGGGAAGAGTGGAAAAAGGTAAGGGTAGGGTGGGGTAAGGTAATGGTAGAGTGGGACAAGACAACAGGGTGGAAAAAAACAATGGCAGAGTGGAAAGAGGCGGAGGCGAGGTATAATAAGGCAAGGGATGAGTTGTATAAGGCAATGGCGGGGTGGGATGTCCAACTTTTTAGAATTCTCTTTTCAATCTGTCCGGAGGCGTATTACATTGAGTGGAGAGGTTATCTTGCTATTCCCAAGAGTGAAGATGAGGAGTGGATTATTCCCGTCTTTGCGGGGGACTTTAATGGCGTAAAACATAAAGCATTTTCTATTTGGGAGATGCCGAAGGAAAATTGCGATGAGGGGGATGCAAAGGAGGTGAAGGATGCGTAGAAAATTAAAAAGATTTTGGAGAAATACAAGAGAAAGGTGGCATCGGACTAATGACAAGTTTTTCAAAATCCTCTTTGCCATTACCATTTGTCTTATGGTGGACTACCAAGCAATTTGCTTGGCTTCTCGTGGGAGGATACCAGACCCACGACTACTCGTCCCGAGTAGTAGGAT
>QLUP01000177.1 GCA_018725485.1 Candidatus Lithacetigena glycinireducens
GATTATTCAGCTATTCTTATCGCAGGTGGTGCCCACCTGGGCATCAAGTTAGGTATAGACGGAGAAAATCTACCAGGGGTTTACGATTGCGTTAACTTCCTCAGAGATACTGCCTCAGGAATAAAGTTACCCCTGGGTAATAGGGTTGGAGTAATTGGTGGAGGGAATGCAGCAATGGATGCAGCCCGTTCAGCTCTTAGGTTAGGCGCTAAATCTGTAACTATATTATACCGAAGAAGCCGGGCTGAAATGCCTGCTAACCCGGAGGAACTAGCAGAAACTGAAGAGGAAGGAATTAAATTAGAGTGCCTTACCTCTCCAATTAAAATAGTTCCTGATGGACAGTATCTTAAAATAACCTGCGCTCAAATGATGTTAGGCGAACCCGATGAATCCGGAAGAAGAAGACCGATTCCCATAAAAGGGTGCGATATAGATAGAGAATTTGATTCTATTATATTAGCTATAGGGCAATCCTCGGAAATTCCCGAAGGTTGGGGTGTTTCACATAACAGAGGGGTTATACAGGTTAATCAGGGTACTCTGGAAACAACCAGAAAAGGAGTTTTTGCAGCAGGAGATATAGTGCTTGGACCAGCCTCGGTTATTGAAGCAATCGCCCAGGGAAGAAAGTCTGCCTCCAACATTGACCGTTTCCTGGGAGGAACTGGAATAATAGAGGAGATTTTTACCAAAGACGAGGTATCTCCCTGCCAGATCGGAAGAATAGATAATTTTTCAGATTTAGACAGGGTTCAGCCTGAATATGAAGACAAACACAGCAGAATTAATAGTTTTATTGAAGTGCAAAAATGCCTGGTTGATGATTTAGCTCATTTTGAGGGGAATAGGTGCTTAAAATGCGATGTAAGGTTGCTGATTGATAAGAATATTTTCCCACCAGAAAATGAGCGAAGTTACCTAAACGAAGTTAAATAATTACCGATTCAGCAGTTAAAACAGCCTGGTTTCCTACGATTCCAGGCTGTTTTTTCTCTAAAATTTTAAATCTTTTTTTGCGTATTCAATAAGACCTTTACTATATGAAGAAAATAGGTTCAAAGCTGTTAAAACGGTTTGGTCAAGTTTTACCCGGGATTCTTGTTTAGCTGGGTTACTTAATAAAACCTGTAATTCCTCCTGGGTTATCTTAAATCTCTTTTTAGCAGATAGCTCCACCCCAAAGAAATTCTCCATCTCTTTCCATAAGTTACCTATCAATTTGCGAGACCTGGTAGTAGCAACTAAAGCAGCTTTGTAGGGGTTATTGATTTTGGCTGGTTTTGCCTCTCTCAATACTTTTATGTATTCCTCACTACTGTTTTTAATCTGAGTCGCTTGATAGTAATCTTCTAATATCGTGTGGTGATTCACGCACATTATGGTAAAACTCCTGATATCCTTAATCTCTTTCATTACGATATTTTGGGGAGCGGGTAAGGTATACTGGGGTTGAGTCAAATCCTGTATAAAATGAATAGAGCGTGCTAAAAATCTGAAACCCCAGTATAAATCGTTATTTTTAAATGCAATACGGCTTAAATTATAAAAAATGCTGAACGCGCTTATGGCCAACACCTACCCTTAACAATCCACCAAAAGCTACATATCTTTGGTGCCGATAACCCTGTGAATCACCCGTTAATAGTTGAAATTTTGATAGGTTTAAATCAGTATCCATATCCCAGTCAGGTTCATCTGAATAAATACTTAATATGGTCAGGGCATCAGTTTTTTCTCCAACAGAACCTTCAAGGTATTTAATAATAAACTTTTCGTTATAAACAGAATTATCGTATTTCTGATAGGTGTAGGGTGTAATGGTAATGTTTTTGTAATCTTTTACCCAGGATAAAGATTCCATTACCTGTGCTGTCATTAATCCATGTTCGCTCCATCCAAATACATTGGAAGGCAGAAGTATCATTAAACCTAAAACAAATACAACTATTGTCTTTTTCATTTTCATCTCCCAGCAATAGTTTTAATCAGAGCAGACCAACCCTGACTGATATTATTAAGATTATAACCTCCCCCTCCAAGAAACAGAACTTTTCCTTTACCATATTTAAGCGACCATTCCTGGACCTTATGGATAACTTCTAAATAACCTTTCAGGGTATACCTCAGGTGTGTTAATGGGTCTCCTTCCAAGCCATCTACTCCAACCTGGAATATCACAAATTCGGGCTTACATCTATTGAAAGTATCTTCTAAGGAGGTTAAATGACCTAAGAGGTCCTTATCTCCAGAACCTGGAGGAAGGTTAATATTTACTTTTGTACCTTCACCAGGACCTTTGCCTATTTCACTATCTTTGCCTGTTCCGGGGTAGAGGTACCTACCATCTTCGTGAATATCCCAGATGAACAAACGATTGTCCATTTCGAAAGAATAGTAAACACCGTCTCCATGATGGGCATCTATATCAATATACAGTATTTTTGCATATCCTTTTTGAAATAAATATTCTACTGCAACTCCAATATCATTAAAGATGCAAAATCCACCAGCTCGATTACGCATAGAATGATGAAGGCCCCCTACAGGGTTAAAGGCATAATTTTCTTCACCATTTATCAATTGCTTAAGCAAATAAAGAGTAGTTCCAACTACAAACGCTGAAGCTTCGTATGCTCCCTTAAAAGCTGGCGTATCTCCATAGTCCAGGTATCCAATCCCTTTAGTAGAAGCTTTGAAAACAAATTCAATATAATCT
>QLUP01000178.1 GCA_018725485.1 Candidatus Lithacetigena glycinireducens
GAACTACGGCGCATGGCAATATCACCTGAAGCCCCGAGATTTACGGCGACGTGGATGCTTGGGAAGATGGTGCGAGATATTAAAAAGCGGTTTCCTGAGATAGCAAAACTAATAAGCTATCAAGATGTAGAAGTGCATAAAGGGACGATTTATGTGGCTGGGGGTTGGATAAAACACTCAACAGAAACCAAATTTATGAGCTGGAATACAGAAAAGCGCAAAAGAAACAAACCACAATCAAAAGCAAACAAAGTGCGATGGGAATTGGCTATTAGTCGTCCCTGCAAAAACCTAACAAGGGTATACCAAGTTGAGAGGAGATTTGATGAGAATAATTAACCAATCAGCCTTTGACAAATGGGACATTGCAGACGAGTCTGTGCAGGCTATTATTACCTCTCCGCCATACTATTTATGTAGGACTTACAAAATTCCTGATGTGGTTATTGGGGGTGATACTAATTGTGAACATGATTTTGGAAATGTCACAGTAAAAACCCCCAACGCTGCTGGAGGTCAAGGATATAAACAAGATACTGTTAAAGGAAGTTCTTTTGTTGATTATCATAATCGGCAAATTAGTTCAAGTATCTGTTCAAAATGTAATGCGCTTAGGGGGCAATATGGCAATGAGGAAAGCGTTGCCCGATATATTAAACATACACTTTTATGGCTAAAGGAAGCATACCGTGTGCTGAAAGAAAATGGATGCCTTTTTGTAGTGCTGGATGACAAATACAGTGGTTCAAATATGGGACGTGGCACAAGGTTTTCAAATCTTGGAAAGAATACAGAATATTACGATTATAGCGAACTACACTCTCATATGCCCAAAGATACCACTTTCGGAGTTAAAAGAAAATCGCTGCTACTTATCCCTGAGAGGATTATGATAGCAATGTCTGATGCTGGATGGATTATTCGGAATAAAATTTGGTGGTCTCGCACTTTACCGGAGCCTTGCAAAGACCGCTTTTCTGCTCAATCAGAAACAATTATTTTTGCGACAAAGAGTCCTAATTACTACTTTGACCTTAGTGCCGTCCGTGAACCTGTCAAACAAGACACGATACAGAGGTATTTAAGGGCGTTTAACAGTGGTAAAGCAAATAATGAAGAGGGTAGTTTTGATATTACCTCACAAAGAAAAATGGCAGAAAAGTTTAAGGCCATCTTTGGCGAGGAAACCACTGAAATTTATACAGAAGGCGCTGAAACTATAGATAGCTCAAGAACAGAATACCATAGACAAACCGAAATAATCGCTAAAGAACATGGATATGACCCAGATGGTATATGTCCTGTGTGTAGTAGAACTTGGAAACGGCACGCTTCTCCGAACGCTAAAGATAGAAAAGCAGGAATAAGAAGAGATTTTATACCCTGTGTTAGCAAAAACAAATACGACAACGAAGGTAAAAAGGTAGATGAGATGTGTGGTGGTGAGCATGTTGAGTATGGAGGTATAAACGCTAATAACTCAATATACAAAGAAAAACTAATGGCTGGCAATGAAAGTTGTTTGTTTAAAAATCCCGGCAATATCTGGTTAGACCTTTACCTTGATGCGCACAGACAAGCAATCAATGAACTTGGCACAGAGGGCTATATTGAAGCACTAAAAAGTTGGATTCTTTCTGAAACAGATTTGTTTCCGCCATTTGTTGAGGGATTGCACGAAAATCACTTCGCACCCTTTTCAGAGAAGTTGATTAATCGTCTAATCCTCTGCTCAACGAAAGCAGGTGATATAGTGCTTGACCCCTTTGCGGGAAGTTGTACCACAGGAAGAGTAGCAATAAGGCTACAGAGACAGTTTGTGGGCCTTGAGTTAGGATATTTTGACATTAGTTTAAAGCGCTGTTCTAATCTCCAGTTAAGTCTCTTAACATAATTTTACTAAAGGAGCTAATATGGGGGACATTTTTTACAAGAGCTAAGAAAATCCTTAGGCTTTTCAAATTGAGGACAGATACATAACAAATTGGCATTTTCAGCAACCTGCATTAGCTGTAGGGGGCTTTTCGGTCTATCTTTGATAATAGTCTAAAACAATGTCTTTTATTACTTTTCTTATTCTTCTATCCCGCTGTTTTTTATCTACAGGAACGCCAGCAGGATAAAACGGGTCTCTTTGACCAATAATATTACCTTTAGCATCCTTTACTGTCACAAGTCGCTCAGTCCCCCAATCATCTGATTTATAGGTAGCAATCCATCCAACTTCACCTCCAGCTGCCTTGTCTATAATTACTTCTAATGGTTTTGTCTTCGGGACTTTTGGTTTAACCAGTGCCTGCAAATCAGGATAATCTTTTAAGACTTCTGGTGGGACTGTCCTACCTGAATCAATAGCTGCCCGAACTTCCCTTCTATGTCTTAATCCTGACGCCTCTATCATTTGTTCTTTTGTCCTAATTTTTTGTTCTATCTGGTCGGCAAAAAATTTTGTTTTTAATCTACTCTCAATAAATTCGTCTCTTGTCATCTCCCATGCTTCTTTAGTCTTTTCCTCAATTGGCAACTGTTTCTTCTGTGTTTTTCTTGTTTTTGTTAAATCTATTACTTTTTCCTTCATGTTACTTGTTTTTCTCCTTTTTTCTTTTGATTAACAACAAATGTATAATATGTGTTAAAGTGACTTATATCCTGTAGGTTTTGGCTGCAATATGTAAGTTACATTAACACAGAAATTAGTCCCAACTCAACT
>QLUP01000179.1 GCA_018725485.1 Candidatus Lithacetigena glycinireducens
AACCGTATAATCACTATCCTTCTTTACGATTTGTGTTATCATATCTTTTAATAATCACGCAGGATTCAGGTTATACTATTATTATTTCGGTATTTGGCCTCTTCCATTGCAGACTTTACAGATACCTTCCACAGTAGTAATATCTTTTTGATTACCGTGGCTGTCAAAATAAGGTTTTTGAACCCCACAGGAGCCACACTTACAGACAGTATACCCATCACAGTGCGGGCATATTTTATAACCTTCTTTAAGTTCAGAATTATATACTCTTCCCATAAGAATTACATAAGAATTACATAAGAATTATAAGAATTATAAGAATTAAAAAGAAGAATTAGAAGAATTAAAAGGGACGGTTCTATTTATTTTCAATTTATTTTCAATTTTCACCGCCAGCCCGTAGACAACCAATAAAGTTTATAATAATGAGGCTCTTGCAAAAGTCTCAAAAATTCCCTCTCCCCTTGTGGGAGAGGGTTAGGGTGAGGGGGAAAAACAAGAATTATAAATGAATTTTGTCTCACCCTCCCCTTAATCCCCTCCCATCAAGGGAGGGGAAACATACTTTTGCAAGAGGCTCTAATGACTCTATATTTTTGAATTTTCTCATTTCATTATTTAAATAGAACCGTCCCCTTTTCTCCACCTTTTCTCCATCAATGCCTTAAAGTTTTCACTCATAATAATATCTCCTTTTTTATAGGTATATCATATTCTCCATGCCTTCAACAAGCAATTGCATCAAACAACTCATTTCTTTCTCGGGTTTGAGAGGCGGGTGATGGCATTGGATTTGTTTTCAATCTCCCCGCACTGGCCACACAAGAGTTTCATATCCGCTACCACGGCAATACTTCACATTTTTCTTCAAAGACATGTTGTTGCAACTGCACAGAGCTATATAAAGAAGCCAAGCTGCATCGTTCTCCAAATCATGGGAATGAGAAGTAGATGACCAATATAGTGAGGTACTCACATTGTTAAAACCTTCACTAAGTAGAATGTGCATATCTTCTTCATAACCCAAACTTTTTGCAAAATCTACTAGGGATTCAAATTCTTTTTTGGTGGGTAGCCTCCAATCATTATAACCTGCATATTTTTGTTTATTTAATTGTTCTATAAATTTATTAGCCTCAAACCATGTAAGCGGCTCTTTTGCGATATTTGCATCCACTGTCCACACAAGTTTCGTTTGTTTGTCCATGGCAGTTAAATCGGAACATACCCATTTGTAACGAAATTGCTGCTTATGGATACTGGACAGATTGGTAATAGTACTTTCTATTTTGTTTTTAAGTGTAGCAATCTTGCCTCTTTGAAAAAGGGCAACCAAAAGCCCTTGGTTTTCTATTACATCCCTTTCGTTTTTTATCTTTTTAAGAGCATCTCCCATATACTCTATCCATTCTCTACGCTTTTTGCTGTAAGTCTTCCATATTTCTCGCAACATCCGTTCTGCCTTCAAAAGGTCACGATAACCGTTGTTGGAATACAGTTTGTCTATTTCATCAAGTCCGTTGCCCAGAGTTCCGATGTCTCTTATTGATGAATTAAAATCCGTTATTCCGACTTCTTCCGCCACTTTTCCAGCAGATTCAAAGTCCTTTTGAAGCGAAACAATTTGCTGTTTTAAACTCTCCACTACTTTTCTTTGTTTATCTCTCAACTCTCTTTTTAAAACTTCTTTCTCCTGCTTAACATTAAAAAACCTCTCATCATTATCAGCCGCAATAAGGAAGGTGGCATCTTTATTCATAATCTCTGCTTTCCTCAAATAATCTATAGATTCGTCTACATGTCCTGTCATTGCTGCGTATGCGGCATGGTTATAGAGATTGTGCGTGTCTTCAGAAAGCATGTTAATCGCCAATCCTGTGGATTTATAGGCATCCTCTGGTTTGCCAAGTTCCTTATAAACCTTTGCCGTGCAGAGCAAAGACTTGCATGCATCTGCCTTTGACTGCGGGGCAGCGTATTTGGCAGCCTTCTGATAGTATTCCAGCGCCTTTTGATTGTTCTTTTTATGGTGGTAATAAATGTTGCCAAGAATATGGAGGGCTATGAAGTCCTGATAATTCTTGTTTTCCGATTCCAGCAAATCGTTCTCCGCCTCATCAATCCAACTGTTCAGATAAGCATACTCACCTCTTTTCCTCAATTCCTTTGCCTGAGTATCTAACGGCTTTTCCAGTATACCCTTGATTGCTTTCAGTGTCTCATTTTGAAGGTCTAATTTATAACTGACCTCTCTGAAACCATCATCTACGCTAAAGCATAACTCCTGAAGACCAGAGGCAAGTCCGGAAAAACCTGACGCTATATTATTGGAAATTTCAGAAAGACCGGACTCTAATATACTATTTGTCTCGGAAGTCAATTCCGCAATTGCCTCATTGCTTGCAATAACAGCATCGGTCTTTGACAACTGATTTGTTACAGCCTTCCTTATTTTTTGAGTGTCAGTAGGCATTAGAGGCATAATATTACCTCCCGTATTTTTTCATCACAAATCGTACGGCCCATTGTTTGTGTTTAACCATTTTCTTCTTTGCCTAATGCGGCAGTTAAGCCGTAGCCCCGAAGGGGCGTATCGGTCTTGAACTCCTTGTTCTCCCGAAGCGGAGCGAGGGAAACAGGAGTTCACGGCTTAACTGCCGCATTCTCCCTGAGCGAAGCGAAGGGAGAA
>QLUP01000018.1 GCA_018725485.1 Candidatus Lithacetigena glycinireducens
CAATTTGATAGCACATAAAAATATTTTATGGCTTATAAATCTAAAGGTTTGACCTATATTGAGTTGCTCATTGTCCTTTCCCTTTTACTATTATTTTCCTTATCTACCCATCGTGTTTTAATGGGGATTATATTAGAAGAAAGAATGAATTACTCATCCAGGGTACTCCTGCAGGAGTTAAGGCATTTACAGACCAAAGCCATGGCCTCTTCTCGAGTTATGGAGGCGATTTTTAGCTCTAAAGATAATAACTATTATTATGTGCAAATCTCTCCTGATTTGCGATCTTTCAAAAAAATAATTTTACCCCCTGGGGTGGTAATTAAAAGATACCGCATAGTAAGAGGTGCATCGTTATCGTATAGGTTTGGTTTTCGACCTACAGGTTCTCCTACTTCTTCAGGAACGATTACTCTATCAGATACCAGGGGAAGAAGTGTAACTCTATATTTAATGCCCTCAACTGGAAGAATGCGTCTGGAGACTAATTGAATAAAACGAGAAATAATAAAACAGATTGTGACCCGAGTAAGGGATTTACCATCATGGAACTCTTAATATCAATGACCTGGTTCCTTATCCTTATCTATCTATCTACCAGCATAACCGCTTCCTATATTAAGCTTTTGAAAAACATAGATATGGTTGGTAAATCACTCGTTTTAACAGATAATATTTTAGAGGAATATTTCTATAAATCTTATTCTGAAATCAATGGAGAAAATTATAAGTTATTGGAAGATGTGGAGTTAATAGAAGAAGTAGAGTTAGTTGATTCTGATGTTTTTGAGATTGCTAATAGGGAAAAAGCATTTAAAAAAATTAAACTTTCTTTAAGGGTTAGAGAAAAGCCTCTCCTCGTTTTATATACCCTTAAATCCCCATGAATAAAGGGTTTACTCTATTAGAAATTATAATCTCTTTTTCTCTGGCGATACTGGTGGTATTTCCCTTTATTTCTACTCTCGTTGGCTTGAGAAATATCACTTTTTATGGAAGAGATAAGATAGAAATCATTCAAAACATAAGGATAGCTAACGATATTATCAGGCAGGATATTCATTCCATGAAACTAAGTTCAATCAACGAAGGAAGAATGGGTAGATACAAGGGAATCTGGGGTAAAAATTCTGATCAGGTGGTTGTGGGATATTACTTCATTCCCCGGAAAAAGAATTTATATAGATACATTGCAGTTCCCATAAATAAAAACACTGTAAAAGATAATGAATTTCCTGATCGCTATCCTTCTAAGTTCAGGCGGCCTACCAGTAATCCCCTGGTTCAAAATGTCCAGAAGTTTGATTATTTAAGAGATAATGTAAGGGTAATCTTTAGATTGAACTTAAAAATTGGGAAAGGAGAAACAGATATTGAAATAATATGTCTACCCCGTTTATAAGCAATAAAGGAACTATTATTATAATAACCCTGATTCTTTCTTTCCTGGTTATGCTATTGTTAACCAGCTTTGCAACCTTGCTAATTCAGGAAGCAAGGGTTTTAACATACCTTAAAGACTCATTAAAAGTAAAATCTTCTTTGATGAGCGGATTAGAATTAGGTTTATACCAGATAATAAACAATAACGTTCTATCTCTTAATAAGAACTATGATTTAAAGGGAGTTAAAGTTAATTTAAATATTAATAATAATCCCGTACCAACAGTTACGGTAACCGGAGAGATGAATAATGCCAAAAAACAGTTACTGGTAAAAGGCGAAGTTTTTAATATTCTTGATTTTGTTTTTATCTCTGAAAATCTTGAATACGATAAACAGTTGAATATAACAGGAAGAGGCATCGCTAAAATATCAAATAAAACACATAATAGCTTATTAATTAACAATTTCCGACCGCAAGCCTCAAATATACTTAAAAAGGATCTTACAACTCCTGGAAGCAATTATTTTATATATGATGATTGGCTGTCTCTATTATCAGACAGCCAGAAAGTTTCAGTTTCTTACACAGGAGATAACCTACAGGTAATCTTCCGGGATAAGTCGTCTGGTTTACCTGATGTGTTTGAAATTAAAAACCCAAATTTTCAGGTAAATGGTACCTTAACTTTAAAGGGTAGCTCTAAGGGTACCATTGTAATTTTAAATCACGACTTCCACGCCTCTTACCCATTGGAACTTGATAGGATTATGCTTATAATTAAAGATAAGGCATTTTTTAATGAAACTGTTTCAGGTAATGGAGTGTTGATTGCAGAAGGAATCAATTTTAGCAATTCAGTATCTTTTAATGGTATGATTATCGCGAAGAACCTCAGGTTCGAGGGGCAGTGTACCTTAGTAAATAATCAGACTGTTTCTAAAGAGTTTGAGCATTTATTAGTGAAGAAATTATTTATATTTAAAGATTGGAGATATCAGCCATGAAACCTATTTTTAGTTTTGGAAAAGGTAGCAGGCAAATTCTTGGTGTTGATGTCGGTGCTAATACTATTAAAGCTGTCCTTCTGAGTAGTGTTAGAGGCGAACCCTTCATTGAAGGCGCAGCGTTATCCCCCACCCCCCAGGACCTTTTAAATAAGGAAGGATTGGTAAAAAACCCTCTGGCACTGGCAGAAGCATTAAGAATAGTCATATCTGCTTATAACCTGAAAGCATCTAATGCAGTAGTGGCTATTGCCAGCGACCTGGTCAGAACTACCGAATTCACCATACCTTATATAAACATAGACGATGTTGGAGAAATGGTTAAGTGGGAAGGAGCTAAAATGCTCGATTTCCCGATCGAAGAAAGCGGATACGATTATAAAATTCTGGAAGTTATTGAAAAAGAAGGGAAGAAGTATTATAAAGGCTTGCTGGTAGCAGTACCAAATACCGTTCTTGTTCCCTTAATCAAAGGGTTTTCCAGGGCTCGATTAAAACTGTCAGCTATTGAAGTTGATTCTTATGCTGAAGTGCGTACACTCGGTTATTTACCTGAGTTTAGGGAAAATGAAATTTATGCAATTTTGAATATTGGTTCCAGTAACAGTTCTTTAAGCTTTTATGCCCGAGGCAGGATATTTTTCTCCAGAGCTATCCCTTTTTGTGGAGATATGGTTACTGCTATCATTAAACAAAGATTACAGTTGAATCAGTTGGAAGCAGAAAGATTTAAGAAAGATGAAGGGCTCTTATTTGATGCTGAACGATCTCATAATTATAAGGAATTGAAACTACGGATAACCGAAATTCTGGAGGATAAATTGTACTCAGAGATTAGAAGGTCTCAGATTTTTGCACAGCAGGAGTGGAGCTTACCTATTGGCGATAAACTGAACCTGGTTTTAAGTGGTGGGGGTGCTTTCCTGAAGGGTTTGGTAGAAGCGCTAAATGAGAACCTCGAAGTGAATACAATACCTAATACTTCTCTATTAAATATTAAAAATAAAAAAGGGTTGGACAAAAGATTTTTGGAAGATTCAGCGCTGCTACTGAACTGTGCGTTAGGTCTGGCACTAAGGCTTGTTTCGGAGGAACCTTCCTATGTCTAAAAAACTACAATTTTTATCATTTAATTTGCTACCGAGAAAAACTAAAATAAAGTTTTTTCTTAAGGGAGAAGATACTACGCTTATCCTGTTGTATTTTGTTGTGCTAGCCATTATTGGGGGTGTTTATTATTTTCAGAGCTCCCTGAACACTCAACTTCAAACCAAGATTAATAGTGTTGAAAATGAGATAAATAAATACACCCAGGTAAAACAAAAAGCTTTAGAATTAGAACGAAACATAGCCACTATTGGAAGGGTTGAAGCTTCTATCGTTAAATTAGAAGAAGAATCTACCTCTTTGAGGTGGCTTTTCCTTGAACTCCAAAGAGTTACTCCTTCAGGGGTTTCTTTCAGCTCAGTAAAGGTAGATAGGGGGGATAAAAGCATTTCCTTACAGGTTGAAGCCAGGAATATTAATCTTTCCACAGAGTTCCTGGCAAGACTCAGGAAATCTAAATTTATCTCCAGGTTAGATATTCGTAGTATCAGTATTGATGTTAATACAGGTAGAATTACCTTTCCTATCTCCCTTACCTTTAAAGAGGGGGTTTAAAATGAGTAAAAAAATTAAAATCGGTATAGCAATAATCATCTACATAGTTACATCTTATTACCTGGTGTCAACCTATGTACTCCCTGTACATAATAAAGGAAGGGAGTATAGCAATCTCTTAAAGGATAAAGAAGTTGAACTTAACTACCTGCAGTTTCTGGATAAACAACTCCCGAAGATGGAACTGGAAGAATTGAAGGTAAATGCTCGTTTAATTGAACTTCAAGAGGTGTTAAAACCTATTATCAAAGAAGAAGAGTTGTTTTTAGAAATGTATAATTCAGCTAAAAACGGTGGGGTGAAACTTTCCAGTATTTCTCTGGGAGAAGCAGAAGCAGCTGGTGAAAACGCACGGGTTAATGTGTCAATTAATATTTCTGGTAGTTATTCTGATTTACTATCTTTTTTGAAAGAAATAGAAGTATTCCCTTATGTAATTTCTGTGGAAAGAATTAATGTTTCAGGCAGAGAAGGCGCATTAAATGCCAGCATGGAATTAGCGGTTTATTTTAGAGGGATTAGTAAATGAGGTGTGAATATGGCAAAAGTTAAAAAAACAAGAAAAATAAGAATTACCACAATATTGTTATTAACTGTTCTTTTGGCTCTCGTCTGGGGGGTTACTACTTATAAGCATGAAATTGAAGATACTCTGGTAAATTTCTTTTTGGGGTTTTTTGTTTCCGAAGAAATAGGGATGGTAGATTATAAAATACCACATTTAATTGAGTCCGAGTTTTCTACGCAGGTTAATGAAATCCTCCAGAACAGAAATGATGGTACCCAAATAATCGTGATTGGTGACGATACAGGAAAGGTGAATATATTTGCTCCCTGAGGAAACTTTATTAAACAGATACACCATCATTAAGGACAATCTAAGAGAAAATAATTTAGATGCCTGGGTTACTTTCAGATATGAATCAAGAAGGTACCTCACGGGGTTTACTGGTTCAGCCGGGATATTGGTATTAAATCCTGAACCTATTCTTTTAGTTGATTTCCGATATGCAGAGCAAGCAAAAATTGAATCGCTAAAGGCTAAGATTATTGAATTTAACAAGCCCTATCATAAATACCTGAAAGAAGCTCTCAATTCAGGTTCAAGTAAAAAAGTTGGGTTTGAACCTAATCACCTTACAGTTTCTCAACTAAGAGAGTTAAAAGAATTTATTGGTGAAGTGGAATGGGTACCCGTGGAAAACCTGGTAGAGAATTGTCGTATCGTAAAAGATGAACAGGAAATATCCTCCATAAAGGCAGCTCAAGAATTATCTGAGAAGGCTTTAAACAATATAATAAATCTTTTGAAACCAGGGGTTAAAGAAATTGATTTAGCTGTTGAACTGGAATATCAGATAAGGAAAAATGGTGCGAATATAGCCTTTCCTATTATTGTAGCTTCAGGAGAAAGAGCAGCTTTGCCGCATGCTCAACCTACGAGTAAAGAAATAAAAACCGGTGAATTCATAGTTATTGATTTCGGAGCTCGTATTGATGGATATGCCTCAGATTGCACACGCACCTTTTTTCTGGGTAAACCCGGGGAAAAAGAAGTAGAGGTATACAATTATGTTCTTGAAGCTCAAAGACAAGCACTTAGTATCATTCAAGCAGGTGAGGAAGCTGGTTTAGTTGATAAAGCAGCTCGAGATTATTTGAAAGATAAGGGTTTGGATAGTTATTTTGGTCATGGTTTAGGTCATGGTGTCGGTTTAGAAGTTCACGAAGCACCAAGAGCAGCCATAGATGAAAAAACTATTTTGAAAGAAGGCATGGTCATAACAATTGAGCCTGGAGTATACATTCCTGGTTGGGGAGGCGTGAGGATTGAAGATATGGTTGTAGTAAGGAATAATGGTTACTTTAATCTGACAAAATTCCCAAAAGAGGAGTGGGTAGCGTGATTTCTATAAATGATGTTAGGTCAGGGATGGCGATAGAATTAGATGGAGATCTTTATATTTGTGTTGAACACCTGCATGTGAAACCCGGAAAAGGAGCTGCTTTCGTAAGAACCAGGCTTAAGAATTTGAAAGATGGCACTATATTGGAAAAAACTTTCAGGGCTGGCGAAAAAATTATTCGGGCTTATCTTGAAGGAAAAAAAATGCAATATCTTTACCGTCAGGATGATGATTATATTTTTATGGATCAATCAAATTACGAGCAATGGCACATCAAAAAAGATGATTTCAGACAGGGTGTTGAATTTTTGAAAGAGGGTTTAGAAGCTGATGTCCTGTTTTACCAGGGTAAACCCATTGGAGTGGACCTACCAATCGTGGTAGAGTTAATAGTTCAGGAGACTGATCCAGGCTTTAAAGGTGATACTGTATCAGGAGCAACCAAACAAGCAGTTTTAGAAACAGGAGCAAAAATTTCTGTACCTCTATTCGTTGAGATTGGTGATATTATCAGGATAGACACCAGGTCTGGAGAATACTTAGAAAGGACTAAAGCTAAATAAATGATTGAGAAGATAGATAAGATTGAAAAAATGAAGGAGAAAATCTCTACCCTGCAAGAGAATTTGAGTCAAGATTCAGTTAATAAAACCCTGGTACAGTTAACCGACATCTTAAAGGATCTGATAAGCTTTTTAGATAGCATGGAAGTGGTTGTTCTGTTGGGTGAAGAGCATATGTTTGATTGCCCTATATGTGAAGAGGAAATTCCCTTAGATCCGACAGCTTTTATGGAAAAAGAATGGATAAGACTGAGGTGTGATAAATGTGGAGAGATGATATTTATAAGCCATCAACAATAGATCGGTTTTTTATTGAAGATACTGCCCTTCAACAGTTAGTTATAGAAGCAATAGTAGGAGTTAAAGGTGTTACAGGTTTAGCCCCTGATTCTTCGGGGCTGTTAAAACAGCCTATAAAAATAATAAGAAACAAGGAAAAATTAAAAATAAAAATATACCTGCTGGGGGAGTATGGAGAGAACTTAAGAGAAGTTGGAGCTGTGGTGAGAGAGAGAGCTATAAAATCACTGGAAGAATTGGGAGGAGTTGAAGTAGAGAGGGTAGATATAATATTCAAAGGAGTAAGTAGAAAATAGATCTTTTGAAAAAGAAACATTTAAGTAGAAGAATCGTACTCAGCGCTTTAGTTGCTCAAGAGTTAGGTGGAGATAAATTTTTGGATCCAGATGGGATGGAAGAAATATCTGAAGAGTTAATCCTGCCTGCTCGAGAAATGTTAGATGGAATTAAGAAAGAGAAAACAGACATAGATAATATAATCTCATCTTGTTTGCATACCAGAAAGATTCTTGAATTGGGATCGGTAGAAAAGTCTGTTCTCAGACTGGCAACTTATGAATTATTTTTTCAGCAGGACTCACCTCCTAAAGTTATTTTAAGTGAGAGTGTAGTCCTAACTAAAAAGTTTGCTGGTGAAAAAGCTGCTAAATTTGTAAATGGTGTTTTAAGAGGTTTATACGATGCCAGCAAAGCAGTTGATAAAGATCTTGATTAATGGTCGGGTTCAGGGTGTAGGGTTTCGCTACTTTGCCTATCGTCAGGCGAGGCGATTGGACTTAACTGGATATGTAAAGAACCTTCCTTCAGGGGAAGTTGAAATCGTTGCTTGTGGAGAACCCGATAGTCTGGAGATGTTTATAAATACTATTAAAAAAGGAACCCCTTTTTCTATGATTGAGTCTTTTACCTTGAAAGATGTAAATCCTTCTGAATTTCCTGGGAGTTTTGAAAACTTCCATATAATTTAGTTAAATATATGCATCCTAAGATACGGCTCGATAAGTTGCTTCAAAAAAGAGGTTTGTTTGAGAGTAGGGAAAAGGCTGTTAAGGCTATTGATTCCCGATCGATATTAGTTGAAGGCATGTCTACCTATAAACCCGCATCTCTCGTATGTTCTGATGTTAAGGTAGAAATTCGGGGGACTGATAGTTATGTAAGCAGAGGAGGCATTAAATTAGAGCAAGCTTTAAAGGATTTTGCAATAATTCCCCAGGGTTGGATAGCATTGGATATTGGAGCTTCAACAGGTGGTTTCACTGAATGCTTGCTGCGACAGGGCGTTAGAAAAGTGTTTGCTGTGGATGTAGGTTTAGGGCAACTTCACTATAAACTGAGAATTGACCAACGGGTTGATGTACTGGAAGGAATAAATTTCAGGTATGCTAAAAAGGATCTTATTTCTGTACCTGTTGATATAATTACTATTGATGTATCATTTATTTCTTTGAATCTAATTTTTCCTATAGCAGAACAGTTTTTAGATGAAAACGGTATTATCATAGCCCTTTTTAAACCACAATTTGAAGTGGGTCCAAAGGAAGTAAGGCGGGGGATTGCTAAAAACAAAGATGCCATAATAAACTCTCTTTTAACTTTAAAAAGAACCATTGAATCCAAAGGTTATCGTATTTTAAACATCTCTCCTTCTGTTATTAAGGGAAGCAAGGGAAATCAGGAGTACTTTCTTTTGATTAAAAGGAGGACTGATTTAACCAATAGTATTGAAGAATCCTACTTCCATGAGGTAATATTCACATGAAAGATCTGACAGTTGGAATTTTCCCCCACTATCAACGTACAGAGGCAAAAAATAAAGCGGTAAAGCTTAAAGAAGTTTTAGAGTTAGCCAATATTAAAGTAATAATGAGGAAATTTGAGGGCGAAGGTAGCTTAGATGATAACCTATGGCTTGAGAAATCTTCAATTGTAGTGTCCATAGGTGGTGATGGAACATTTCTTAGGGTTGCTCGCTATATGGCAAGTTTAAATTCCAATGCTCATTTAATAGGACTTAATACTTCCGGGAGTTTGGGTTTTTTAAATTGTACCAGCACTATTGACCAGGTAAAAAAGGAAATAAATAATTTTATTAAGGGAAAATTCACCTCGTCAGAAATTCAAACACTTAAAACCAGGTTGTTTACTGAGGAAGAAAAATATGAGGGTGAGTTTATAAACGAAGCTTTCCTGGTAAGAGATATTCAATCCCGGTTGCCTATTTTCCAGATCAAGATTGGAAAATCTTTACTGGGAAGTTTTCATGGTGAGGGAGTAATATTATCATCTTCAATTGGCTCAACCGCACAAGCCTTATCTGCTGGCGGTTCTCTTATTAGCCACCAGTTATATTGTATTAACCTGGTTCCTTTTTCTGCTCATTCAATTAACATTCGTCCTATTCTGGTAAATCCTATAGAAAAGCCAAAAGTCCTAATTAAAGGTAGCAAGGAATTAAAATTATACCTGTTCCTGGATGGTTTAAAAATAATGATGGCTAAGCCTCCTCTTACCATGGAGGTATCTCCAGGTAGCAACAGAATAAAACTCCTGGGAATGAACGGTGATAATTTCTATAAAACAATCAGAAATAAATTAAGCTGGGGTTGGAAAAAAGGTGCTTCTGGAACTTAAAATCAAGGGGTTTGCCATAATTGACGATCTCCATCTTCAATTTAAACCAAATTATCAAGTTCTAACTGGGGAGACTGGGGCAGGAAAATCAATAATCATCGATGCTCTTAATTTACTGTTTGGCGGAAAAACGAATCCGGAATATATTAAAAGCACACACGAGAAATGTGTAATTACCGGGGTATTTGACCTGGTTAACCTTATTTTACCCAATAAAGTTCCTGAAGACTTAGTATTTATAGAAGACGAACTTCTTATACTGGAAAGAATTCTATTCAAGGATGGTAGGAGTAGATGTTGGGTGAACGGTCGTCCTGCAAACATACATTTATTAAAAAGTATAGGAATATGTCTGGCAGACTTTCATGGACAGGGAGAACAACAACTTTTATTAAATACAGATTTTCAAAGAAACTTGCTGGATAATTATCCTGGTTTTGAGAGTTTTAAAATTAAAACTGAGATTGAAACTATATCTGAAAAGTTAAAGATATTACAGAAAGAGAAAATTGAAATGTTGGATTTTCATAGAAAAAGCAAGAATTCATTAGAACTCTGGCAGTTTCAGCTTTCTGAAATTACTAAATTGAAGATAAAAGCTGGTGAAGATAAAGAGCTGAATAATGAAAAAATAAAATTGGTTCATACCGAAGAGTTAAACAGATTGATTACTTTATTGAAAGAGAATCTTAATTCAGATAATCACCTTCCAAATTTAGAAAGTCTATCCCAAGACTCAATAAAAACCCTTAAAAACCTCTCCAATATTGATAATAAATTTGAAGGCTGGTTAAATTATTTTTCTGATTTAGTTATTAATTTTAGGGAGTTGGGTAAATTTTTAACAGATTACCAGAATTCCTTAGATTACTATCCTGGCAGATTAGAAGAAATTGAAAAGCGATTGAACGATATTGAGATTCTGAAAAAACGCCACAAACTTGAGTCAACCGAAGAAATTCTTTCCCTGACAAATGAATTAAGTAAACAGATAGACAGTCTTCAGGATGTCTCTAAAGATATAGAGAAGAAGGAGAAGGATATAAGTTTCTACCAAAAGGAATTAGCAATAAAAGCTAATCATTTAACAGAAATAAGAATAAAAACTGCTGAGATTGTAGAACAAAAAGTGAACAAAGAACTTAAAGAGTTGAATATGGAAGAAGCCAGGTTTGCCATTAAATTGAAAAAACTACCTGACATTACTTCTCATGGTCAAGACGAAGTAGTTTTCATGCTATCTCCCCATAAAAGCGAAGAACTAAAACCATTATCGTTAACAGCTTCAGGCGGGGAATTATCTCGAGTCATGTTAGCTCTAAAAACTGTTTTGAAAGAAGCAGATAGAACTCCAATACTAATATTTGACGAAGTTGATGTGGGAATAGGGGGTAGAACTGCAGAAGCAGTTGGAAGAAAATTGAAAGAGTTAAGTAAAAACCACCAGGTTTTATTAGTAACGCACCTGCCTCAATTAGCAGCAAAAGCTGATGATCACTATCTAATTGAAAAAGTTGTGTCAGCTAATGGAGTTAATGTACAGGTAAAAGAACTAAGTGACGAAGATAGAGTGTTTGAGCTTTCCAGAATGATGGTGGGTGATAACATTTCCCAAACCACCCTCAAGCAAGCTCGAGAATTATTATTAAGCTCAAAACAGGTAGGTAGTGTTTAGATATGTATAAAATAATAGTAATTAATCCCGGATCAACTTCTACGAAAATGTCCTATTTTATTGATGAAAAAGAGGTTGTTTTTGAAAGTCTATATCATAAAGCTGAAGATTTATTACTTTTTCCAAATTCTCTGAGCCAAATGGATTATAGATTAAGTCAGGTAGAAGCATTTATTGATAAACATAATATTCAAATTGATGAGGTATCTGCTTTTGTAGGTAGAGGTGGGGTTTTACCTCCCTTATCGGGTGGAACTTACCTGGTAGATGAAGAGATGGTAGATGATTTGAAGCACCATGTGCAAGCCGACCATCCATCAAACTTAGCAGGTCTCATAGCGGCTGTTTTAGCTCAAGAATCCCTGTCTAAAGGGGGAAACTCTATACCTCTGATTACTGATCCGGTATCGGTGGATGAATTTGAACCTTTAGCTTACATTTCGGGGCTTCCGGAAATTAAAAGAAAATGCTTATCCCATGCTTTGAACATGAAAGCTGTAGTCAGGCAGTTAGTAAAAGATTTGAATCTTGATTATTACAACTCAACCTTTATTGTCGCTAACCTGGGTAGTGGAATTTCAATTGCCCCTATGGTAGGAGGAAGAATTGTTGATGTAAATAATGCTAATGAAGGTGGTCCATTTTCCATTGATCGGGCAGGGACTCTTCCTACGGTCTCCCTGATTGACCTTTGTTTTTCCGGGAAATACTCTCGTGAAGAATTAATTAAAATGGTATCTACTAAAGGTGGTATTTTTGCTTACTTAGGAACAAAAGACCTATCTGTAGTAGAAAATAAAATCCACGAGGGAGATGACTATGCAAAATTGGTGTTTGAAGCAATGGTTTATCAGATTGCTAAAGAAATTGGAGCTATGTGCACAGTAGTAAAAGGTAAATATGAAGGAATTGTAATTACCGGTGGAATGAGCCGTTCAACTTTATTGGTAAACAGTTTAAAGGAAAGGATATCTTTTTTAGGTGAGACTTATGTCTATCCGGGGGAGGAAGAAATGTTAGCTCTCGCTCAAAGCGCTTTAAGAGTGTTGAGGAAAGAAGAAGAGATGAAAATATATAAATATTATAAAAGGAGTGATAAATCTTGATAAGGTCGCTCGAAGACTTAGTACCTAAAGCAAAATTAAGAAAGAAATTATTTCTATCAGTGGCGGGAGCTGAAGATAATACAGTTCTAATGGCTGTATCGGTAGCCAAAAATTATGGGCTTATTGAGGGATTTTTGGTAGGGAACCCCCTCGAAATTAAAAGAATAGCTCAGGAAAATAATATAGATATTCAAGATTTCGAAATTATTAAAGCGCTCACGCCTGAGGAAAAAGCAAAACAAGCAGTTTCTTTGGTAGTGTCTAACAAAGCAGCTATTACCATGAAAGGAAATCTCCATTCCTCAATATTTTTAAGAGCAGTGCTCGATAAAGAAGCTGGTTTACGAACTCAAAAGCTTCTTTCTCATGTGGGTATATTCCAGGTGCCAGTTCTTTCAAAATTACTGATAATAACTGATGCTGCTATGAATGTTGCCCCCACTTTAAAAGAAAAAGTGGAGATTATTAATAATGCTCT
>QLUP01000180.1 GCA_018725485.1 Candidatus Lithacetigena glycinireducens
AATGAAAAAAGAAGAAAGTAAAAAAGAAGAAAATAGAAATATGAACTTGAAGTATACCTACGATTTAATACAGCAAATTGGAGGAAGAAAATTTACCTTATTTAAGACCTGGAAAAATGTAATGTCCCTTGCGGGCTATCCCATTGACGACCTGTATTACTCCGTGTATCAGAAGTGGCTACATAATGAAGGTATATCAGAGGAGGAGTTAGAGACAAGGTATCCGTATTCGGATTTAGAGCTTGATGAACTCGTGAGAAAAATTGAAGGCGTCAAAACCTATAAGGAGGTGAGAGAGGAGAGAGAACAAAAAAATAAAGGAGGGAAGGTATGACAAAAAAAGTATTGCGAGTAAAAGCAAAGTCAAAGAGGAGGTCAAAAATGCGAAAGACGAGGGAAAAACAAAGTAAGTGTTTAATAAGGATAACAGATGACGGTAATGTTGGCATCGGGACAATAACCCAAAGTAGTTCCAACCACAAACTCAGAAAGGTATTGCAAGTAAAAGCGAGAAAGGAGTGCCCCGATTTAGTGAGTGGGAGGTGCTTACAGAACTTGGAGAGGAGTGAGAAATGTAGCAGGGGCATTTATTCCGAGTGCTGTTTCATTGATTGCTGGTGGGATTGTTTTCAGCACTGTCCACAGATAACTTATCTTACCAAACTCGTAAAAAAAGACGAGGAAGTAGAGCAAAAACAAAACAAAAAAAAGGAGGCACAAGCAGGAGATAACCCCACACTAATAAGTGATACGGGTAATATCAGTATTGGGACAGGGACGACGGCACCAGGGGCAAGGTTCAAAATAACAAAACAAAAAGAGGAGGTGTCAAATGTTTGATTTAACAGCACAAGTTTTTAGAGTAATGGGACTGTATGAAACAGGACCGCGTTTTACACCGGAGCAACCAGCAATAGATAACTCCCTATTGCGTGGAAGTGAGGAAACAGAGCAGGGAGATACCATAGGAGAAATGCTGGAGGCAAGTGGGCATTGCACTTGCGGAGCACACGCAGAAGAAGTGGTAGACGGGGAGTGTCTGATATGTGGAAAGATAAGAGTATAGGGTTAGGGATTTTTACCAGATGCCATCCAGACGCACAAAAAGGGGGTGGACTACTAAGCAATAATTTGCTTGGCTTCTCGTGGGAGGATACCAGACCCACGACTACTCGTCCCGAGTAGTAGGATATTAAGAGCAGAGTTTAAATCTCTGTCAATAGTTAGATAACAATGAGGACACTTATGAATACGGTCAGAAAGAGTTTTAGGAACAAGTTTGGCGCAAGACGAGCAAAGTTGAGATGTATCCTTTGCTGGAACTTCTATTATCTCTTTGGTAGCCTCTTCCGCTTTCCATTTGAGACAATTAAAGAAATTGAACCAAGCAACATCTCTCAAACTTTTGTTAAGACAAGACCAATCAGTATTCCAACTATTAAGTTTCTCAATACAGATAATATCATTTTCTTTAACCAGCACATTAGCAACCTTAAAATGGAAGTCCTGTCTTTGATTGCTAATCTTCTCGTGAATTTTAGCAACAAGCATCTTTGCTTTTTGTCTCCTATGAGAACCCTTCTTTTTAGAGGAAAGTTTTTGCTGTCTCTTTGTAAGTATTTTTTCGGACCTTTTAAGAAATCTTGGATTATCTATCCTATTACCATTACTATCAGTAAGAAAACTCTCACAGCCCATATCAATACCAATTATCTTATTAGTTTTAGGCAGTGGTTTAGTAGGAACATTTTCACAAGCAAAACAGACAAACCATTTATTAGTCAAAGTTCGCCTGATAGTGATAGTTTTAATCTTTCCCTCAATAGGTCTATGCAATACGACCTTAAAAGAACCTATTTTAGAAATAGTCAACTTATTACCTTGAAGTTTCCAACCTGCTTGTGTAAGAGTAAAACTATCATATCTGTTGTATCCTTTAAATCTTGGAAAACCTGCTTTATCACCCTTTTTAACACGCCTAAAAAATCCTTGATATGCCCTATCTACTCTTCTAACTACATCTTGGAGGGTTTGAGAAGGTATTTTACTGTATTCAGGAAATACTTTTTTAAGTTCCACAAGTTGATTTTGCTGAGTGATAGCAGAAATAGATTTTTTGTAGTATTTCCAATGATGTATTCGTTGCTCAAGGCAAAGATTGTAGATTTGACGGCAAAGATTAAGTATTTCTTCTGTCTTTTGAATAGTATCCTTATTTGCTTTAAGACGATATTTAAAAGTTCTTCTCATTGGTATCCTATATTTAAGTATAGCATAAAACTAACAAAAAGTCAAGTTCATTGTTGGATTTTAACTTGGCAAAAAAACTATTAGCGAGGGAGGTGAAAGATGAATAGATACTACACACTTAAAGAAGTAAAAAGAATAAGAAATAAGATAAGCAAATTGGGGGAGAGGAGTTTCCCCCAGCTGGAGGCGAAGTTAAGTAAAGCAAGGGAGAAGTTAAGTAAAGCAAGGGCAAAATGGGGTAGGGCACATGCAAAGTGGAGCAAAGCAAGAGCAGGATGGGATGTGAAACTTTTTACCCTTCTTGTTCCAATTTGCCCAGAAGCACATTATCATGATTGGACAGGTTATCTTGCTATCCCAAAAGATGATAATGAGAAATGGATTATCCCAGTATTTACAGGGAATTACAAAGATATGAAACATAAAGCATTTTC
>QLUP01000181.1 GCA_018725485.1 Candidatus Lithacetigena glycinireducens
TAAAATACAGGCTAATTAAGATAGAAACATACATATATATGCTTTTTAATAACAAATAAAAATGTTCGCAAATGAAATACCGAATTTTCAATAGTGTAAAGTTAAGTTTAAGAAATACCTGACCTACATTAGGAATTGAACTTCTTTAAGAATACCCTTTTAATTCAAATTATTAGATGCCTAGTTCTAAATCTACCTCTTATTCTTAATTTACTTTATCGGGTAATTAACTGAGATAGTTCTATCCCTCTCATTCCATAAAACTTGAGCTCCCAGAGTTTCAGAAATAAATCTTAAGGGGAGCAGGGTTCTTCCGTTTATGATAATAGGAACCACCCTGGAGTTTTGAGAATCAATAGGAGTATCCTTACCGTTTACTCTGGCAACTGGTTTTCCGACCCATAACTCTAAAACTGTTGGTTCAAGAGTTATCGTTACCTTTTTTGTATGGTTATCCCAGGAGATGTTTGCTCCCAGTGGTTCAGCCACATATCTCACAGGGAGGAAGGTTCTACCATCTTTGATTATGGGGGAAGAATCCATGGTAAAAGGAAAACTGTTAAGCAGATAATTACTTTTATCAACGGTGAAAATAAGGTTGACCTGCACCTCAGGCAGAGAGAAAACCAGCACATTATTTAAAGTCCTTCCGGGGCTTCTCAGGTAGTTTCCATTAACATAGAGGGCTGAGGAGGCTCCTCCATCCAGGTTCATTGCCTGATAGGCTCCTAAATCTTTCATAATCTGAGCGAGCTGATTGATGGTAGCTGAGGAAGCAGATACTAAAAGAATTTCACCGTTTTTGGTAAAGCCAATAGCGCTTCTGGTTCCAGATAAAGTTTTAATTTTTTCTTCGGTACCTACTTCTACTCTTCCATCAACTATTAAACGCGGTCCTGCTCCAACTGCGGTGATAATTTGCTCCCAATATATATCTCTCATAGTAATCTTTGTGCTGAATATGGTAATCTACCGTCACCCCGGGAGTAAATAAGGATTCTTCAATTGGCATATTAATTAAAGAAATCACGAAGCCGTCTGAGGGTATGGAAACATCGCCTTTGACTATTCTTTTAACTACTCTCCCTTTAGAGACCACGATATTGTTTGCATAAGTAAAACCCAGATTAGCTCCCCATTCGGGAGTGTAAAGATAAATACCTGAAGAGTTGGGGGTGGAAGGTGGGTGATTTAAAGAGGAAACAAACCAATGGCTTGGCCAGGAATATGAACCATTAACACTACCTTTAATGGAGAAAGAAATTCTTTCCATTAAACATTTTCCATCGTAGGTAAAACCTATGGTGGTCTGTTTATAACTGGCATGGAGAAGTTTTCCCTCTTTAATCAGAGTACCTTTTGGTTCATCAGGGTCGGGAGGAGTTCCCTAAGCGTTGAAAAAGGCTCCGTTAATAGCAGCTATGGCTTTGGTTCGGCTAATGATTGATTTAAAATCTTCTCTCCCTTTTATTGAATTCTTACCAAGTACTAAGCGAGGCACTAGATTGGTGTTTGGTGGTATCTTTACCGTAGAAACATTGATTCCCTGGACATTATTGGTAGAGTGAGTTATTTTAGGGAGAGGCATTGCTGGGTCAATAACTCTCAAGTATAAATATGATTCTATTAAAGAAACGCCATCTTCTACCGAAACAGCAATCTGATAATTTCCTGTGATGGGCTTTTCCCAGCTAATAATTCCTTTTCTTTCGTCAATTTTCATATTTGGGGGAGCCCCTCCCCTGAAACCGTAATTAAATTGAGTATCTGAACCGCCCACCATCTCTAAGTGGAATACCAAAGGAACTCTGGTGCTGGCATAAAGATGAGCGGGTAAATTTAAAAAATGGGGAGGAATCTTTACTATCAATGTTAGGGTTGAAAGCACTACCGGGCTAAAACTATCGGTTATCCCTACTGTAATATAATAGGTTCCTGCCAGAGGATTATTCCAGGAAATTAATCCTTTATTTGAGTTTATCAATACTCCAGCAGGGGGTTCCCTGAGATAGTAAATTAAGGTATGGCCATCAGCATCGTAGGCTAAAACCTCATAGGAGAAAGGAGTTCCAGCGTATATGGAAAGCGTTTGCGGAAGATTAACGAAAACTGGTGGATTGTTTGAAGTACTTTTAAGGTTTTCAGGTTGGTTAAGGATTAAAACAAACATGGTGATAATAAAAGTTATAATAATCCTTTTCACAGGAAACCTCCAGAAATAACGCATCTTTTAAATTGTAACATAGATAATTTTCAAAAATGTAAGAAAATATTTATTATCCATAGCAAATGGAAACAACCCCATTCTTCCTTTAGATAAATCGCTGGTTGTTTTTAACTGGGCTTTCCTTTAATAGTGTAACTATCTTGAATATCAGCATTAATTGGATGTTAATAATATCACGAATAAGTTTATTAGTTTTATTTTTGATTGTTTCCAGACATAAAGATTGTGCTTCTTTGAACTTTCCAATTCTTCTGAGGATATCAATCATTATGGCTTCTTTTTCACCTTTATGACCTGAAGTATTTTGTCCCAATTCTTTAGCCTTCATTAGTAGAGCATAAGCTCTGGATCTGCAAAAAATGGCTTTTTGTTTTTTCTTTTCATCATCACAATGCCAGGTAGCAAAAAGGCTGTTCATCCCGGCATCAATGTATTTGCCTGTTTCTTCTGCTA
>QLUP01000182.1 GCA_018725485.1 Candidatus Lithacetigena glycinireducens
ATGGTAGTAAAAGAATGAAAAATATCTCAGGACTAGCCAAAACATACCTTAAATATAAAGATTTTATATGTCCACAGTCCAACGAAGTTTCCAACTTTGTCTCACTTTATAAAACTAAGCTTCTGGAAGGAGAAGAACCAGCAAAAATTGCTTCGCTGGTAAAGTTCATATATCAAAACCGGACTCTTTGGAATAAATTGTTTTATGAACATAATCACTTCAAAGATTGGGGCGAATGCTTTGTTCAATCTCTCTCCCTTTGCGCTGTTCTCCGTTCCCTTGGGTATAATAAAGAAGAGGTATATGTTATAGTTACTTGCCATAGGGGAGAGCTTTTTGAGAAAGCGCTTCATGCCTCAGTAATTGCCTTTGAAAATGGTTGGTATTCTGTTGATTTGACCAAAACATCACCATTAGAAGCAGTCTGGCACATCGGTACCCCAGATACTCTTTTAAAGACAAATCCATTTATTTGTCTTTTTAATGACATCCACTCATATATTTCAGGAGGCTCATTCAATGATTATCAACGCCTATGAGGTTACTTCTTTGTCAAAAAGATACACTGGTCCTAAGGGTGTGCTGGCCAACGATAATATAAACCTTTCTATCAAGATTGGAGAGATCCTCGGTATTTTTGGTCCGAATGGAGCTGGTAAAACAACTCTGGTCAGACAATTAATGGCCCTCTCGCGGCCTACCAGTGGAACGGTTAAACTCTTTAGAACTGACATTATCTCTCACCCTCATTATGTTCCCGAAAAGGTTGCCTACTTTGCTCAGGAGACCTATTATTTCTGGCATCTAACTTCCCACGAGCTTCTTTACTTTACAGGACGTTTGAGGGGTCTTAACCACAGTGAGGCAAAGAAACAGTCTCTATTTCTTTTAGAGAAGTTTTTCTTAACTAATAAAATAACAAGCAGACTTGCCCACTTAAGCTTTGGTGAGGCAACCTTTGTTTCTCTTCTCTCCGTTTTTATGGGTTACTGGCCTGTAGTCGTATTAGATGAGCCCACAAGTAGATTAGATCCTGTCCGAAGTAAAGATTTCTGGGATTATCTTTGGGAGATTAATTCCCGGTTGGGAACCACGGTTCTTTTGGTTACCCATAATGTCCTGGAGGCTGAAAAGGTAGTTCACCGCGTAGTTATTATCGATAGTGGGAAGCTGATAGCCCTGGGTACTCCAGCAGAACTAAAAAGGGGTATGGAAGATGTGGTGAGGATCGAAGTGGAAGTGAAAAATGATGGTCTAACTTTACCAGAGATCTCCCACAGCACCCAGTTACCCTCCAAAAGGAATCACTTTTTCCTTCAAACCAACAAGAGTTACTTAGAAGTAGTTAATAAAGAGCTTCATCAGAAACTCGGCTTGGAAAATATAGCCAGTCTAAAAATTTTAACACCCACCCTGGAAGATGTTTACATTAATCTGGTAGGGAAGGAGTGGAAATGAACACAATATCTAATGTTCATAAATTTATCAATGATATAGTATTTGTCTTTCTCAGTCAGGTATTGGTGATTAGGCACCGCTGGTTCTGGACCTGTTTCATGGTAGTTTTTTATCCTCTTGCTTATGCTGCCTTTGTGTTTTTGTTAGTTGGAGCTGATAAGAAGATGCCACTCTATATTGTAACGGGAAGCATTACCACCGCTTTGACTACCTCAGCAATGCTAACATTAGGGCAGAGACTGGGAGGATTGAAAGATCTTCGTGCCTTCGAGTTTTACGCTTCTTTACCTATCTCTAAGTTAGCCTTTATATTTGGTCTCATTACAGAGGGCCTTATATCTTCTCTCCCTTCCGCCATTATACTTCTTTTTATTGGCATGCTCCTTTTTGGTTTTTCTATACATAATATCTTGCTCTTCACAGTTACAATTATACTCGCAGGCTACTCTTTAGCTGGGTTGGGTGCAGTCATAGGATTTCGTAGCCGAAGCGGTGGAATAGCAAGCATCATAACTCAGATTATAAACCCCATTATCATATTTTTAGCTCCTGTTTATATGCCTCCAGAAAAATTTCCTTATCTTTTACAAAAAACATCTTGGTTCCTTCCTACCACTCATGTAGCACGCCTCTTTCGAAACTCCCTCGAAGGTACTTCAGCCGGAAACATGGAATCTCTTATCATACTTCTCTTATTCTTAGTTACTTCCATACTGGTGGTGGAGTTTGGCCTCGATTGGCGAAGTGAGAGACCTTTGGGGTAATGTTATTGCTCTTTATTTTTTATCAAAAAAGTAAAAAGACAAATAGCTTTTTGAACCTTTTCTAAGGCACAGATAAGAAGCTTTCTAATATTCTGCCATGTTTGCTCTCTCCGTCTCCCTTACTTTATTACAAGCATAGAAAGCCAAAATTAAGGCTGTCTCATGGAGTTGATAGCTTTTGATGAGGCTTTAAGATTCTCTGGTAAGGATAATTTTATCCACCAGTTCTTATCGTATCTTACATAGTTTCCAATGAAGGTGTTAAGGATATGGCGTGAGTTTTCATTTAGGAGGCATAGGTTTAAAGTAAAAGATATAGGCAATTCAACAGTAGAGATAGATCTTCACTGAGGGCATAGTTAAGCCAGGGTTTACTTAAGCTTCCATGTTTTAGTAGCATTCTTAATAAAGGGTTAATTATTCTCTTCATGGTTACGGATATTTTAC
>QLUP01000183.1 GCA_018725485.1 Candidatus Lithacetigena glycinireducens
GTAGAAGCTCCCAGTGCTCGAGCAGCTTCTATGTACTCAGTTTCTTTAATGGATAGAACTACACTTCTTACAACCCTGGCAACTGAGGGGGTGTACACTATGGAAAGAGCGATGATGACATTGGAAAGTCGGGCTCCCAGCACAGCCATTAAAGCGATAGCCAGAAGGGTCGTGGGAAAAGCCATCAATCCATCGAGAATACGCATGATGATAGCATCAAGTCGGGGAACATAACCACAGGTTAATCCGAGAATTATACCCATAGTTCCACACATTAAAGTTACCATGAAACCGGTAAATAAAGATATACGAGCACCGTAAATCGTTCGGACATATAAATCATAACCGAAACTATCGGTACCAAATAAGTAGGTTTTACCAGGAGGAGTTAACCTATTAGCAGGGTCTATATCCAGGGGGTCGCGACTGGTAAGTAGCGGAGCACAAATGGCTATTAGAATTACCAGGGATATGATAGTTAGACCAACCATAATAGAACGGTTTTTCAAAGTCCTTTTGATAAATTTTTTCAGGGGGCTGGGAGCTCGGTAAGTCGTGTTTGTAGAATTACTCATCTTTATTCTCCTTAAACATACTTTACTCTGGGGTCTAAAACCACATAAAATAGATCAACCAGAAAATTGATGAAAACATAAATTGAGGCAATAAAAAGCAGTATTCCCTGTACCATTAGGTAGTCTCTTCTAAAGATAGAAGCCAAGACCATCTGGCCTACTCCGGGAAGAGCAAATACCGTTTCTACTACTACAGCTCCAGCCATCAGGCTTCCCAGGGCTAACCCCAACACGGTAGCGATGGGAATAAAAGCGTTTCTCAAAGCATGAACATAAATTACTTTTCTCTGAGTTAAGCCTTTTGCTTTGGCAGTTCTTATATAGTCCTGGCTTAAAACCTCTAACATACTAGAACGAGTCATACGGGCAATAAGGGTGGCTTGGATAAAACCGAGGGTGAGAGCCGGTAGGAATAAAGATTTTACCGCTTGAAACGGTCCTTCGCTCACTGGAGTATAACCTGCCACAGGTAGAATTCCAAAATATACGGCGAAAACCTGGATGAAAATTAAGGCCAACCAAAAACTGGGAATAGACATTCCCAGTACAGAAAGGCTCATAACCAGCTGGTCGATTAGGGTGTTTCTATTTACTGCGGCAGTTATGCCCATAGTAATACCCAGGGTTCCTGAAATAAGTAAAGCCATAAAGGTTAATAGCAGAGTAGGTTCTAATCTTTCTATTATGGCCTGGAGAACAGGGCGGTGCAAAAATATAGAATAGCCCAAATCTCCCCGGAAAAGTCTGCTATACCACCTTATTAACCTGGTTAGTAAGGGAAGGTCCAACCCCATTTCGTGGCGTAGTTTATCAATATCTTCCTGGGTAGCTTCAGGACCTAACATTACTGCAACTGGGCATCCAGGTATCAGATGTATAAGCAGAAACCCAGAAAACCCTACGATTAGCAAAACCGGAATTAGGGCGATTAATCTCTTGATTAGGTATTCTGTCATTAATTAACTCCTGTTCATAATATTAAAACGCCGGGGTCAGAACTGTTTCTAACCCCGGCAAAAAAATACTGGTTTATTTTTCTACCCACACATTCCACCAGAAGATTTGGAATAATCCCTGGTATCCTTGAACTTCTTTGCGTAAGACATGCAGCAGGAAATAATCTCCATATTTAATGACCGGAACATCTTCCCAGAAAAGCTGCATGGCTTTCTCCCAGATAGCATATCTCTTCCTAAAATCTGATTCTCTTCTCATCTGGGCTAAGTAGTCAGCCATCTGCGCGTTTTCATACCATCCAGGCCATCCGGGGCTGAGACATAGGTATAGTACTGGGTCCATGGTAATGCCAAAAGCGGTACTAAAAACATCCCACAAAGCTGGGTTAGCCCTGCGTTTTACCAGCGTAGCCCAGTCAACCACCTCCAGGGTAACCCTGAAACCTGCCCTTTCTAACTGTTTCTTGGAAACTAAGGCTGCGGTATAGTAAGCGGGGTATTCTTTAGTAGTCAGCCAGCGTACAGGCTCGCCTTTGTAACCAGCTTCGGCTAACAGTCTTCTGGCTCTTTCAGGGTTGTTCTGGTTATACCATTCTTTTCCGGCATCGGTCCAGTAAGCCTGTTCTTTAAAGGCAATGCTGGAATCAAGACGCCAGAAATCAGGATGGCCATAAGCAGCTCTCATAACTTCTTCCATATCCAGGGCGGCCAGAAAAGCCTGACGCATCTTTTGGGAGGTGAAAAGACCTGCTCTCTTATTAAAGACAGCGGTTAACCATCCACCTGGTTTGATAATCGCTGTTCTGATTTTAGGGTGGAATTTCAGTCGCTCATATTCATCCGGAAGTGCCCATTCAGCCATATCGTACAGGCCGGTAATTGCCCCTAATACCCTAACACCGCTATCAGGAACAGGCATGAAAAGAACTGTGTCCACATAAGCAGTCCTTCTACCACTAAGACCATTGGGAATATCTTTGCGAGCAGAATAGTCGGTGAATTTTACAACCTTTATATGGCGATCGGGGATGAATTCGACAAATCTAAATGGTCCTGTTCCTATGACTTCTGTAGGAACTGCTCTAAGCGGTCTATCTCCCACTACATCAATAACCTTCTTGGGATAAATCATAGCC
>QLUP01000184.1 GCA_018725485.1 Candidatus Lithacetigena glycinireducens
GAGTCCGCCTCAAGCTCGCTTAGAAAGGTCGCTGAGTCCGAGGAGTAGATTATATCATAAATTGTCCTTCTCGCCAACTTAACTCCATCCGCCTCAAGAAGACTCTTTATATTCTCAATTGAGTAGCCGAGAGCGTAGAGACCTAGAACAAGCCTATTCCTCGCGGCTTTTGGCGAGTTATAGAGTTTATACGAGCTCGTCGTCCTTACCTTCGGTAATGGCTCCGACTTCGTCTCTTGCTTTAATTCTAGCTCCACAACATCCTCACTCTTCAGTTTAAGTTTAGAGCCGGAGGCTCGCTCTCTTTGATTTCAATTTAACATATAATTGGAATGTTGTCAATGATAAAATAAGGGGATGAAGCTGACTTAAATATGCTACAGCTAACGCTTTTTTTTGCTATAATATACAATTAGCGTAAAGCGTAAAGCGTAAAGCGTAAACGTTAACGCTCTACGCTACTACTATTTATAACAATAACAATAACGTTAACTTCGTCAACTTCAACGAGATAGCCGAAGACTTAATGGAACGAAGTTCACGTAAGTTTGGAAAATTTTGCGTGAGGTGGAGGGAGAGCTTCCACCCATAACAATCGCGATTCTGGTTTTTGATAATGATAATCATTATCAATATCATTACCAACTATCATACCAACTATCATACCAACTATCATAATGATAATGATTATCACTATCAATATAATCATAACCCCTTGATTTCATTGAATTTTCATAACCCCTTGATTTTAAAGGATTTTTTTGACATTGATGTTTTGATGACATTCATGATATTATACAATCAAGAGCATAAGCTATGGCGAAGCCAGGGCGAAGCCATTGGCGCGAAGTGCTTTTGATTTGAAAATTTTTAAAATTTGTTTGACAAATAAAAAAATTTTCCGGTTTTCTTATATGTGTGTGTATGTGTGTGTGTGTGTGTGTGTGCATGTGTGTTTGAAAAATTGAAAAAAAATTTTATTTGTCAAACAAATTTTCAAAAAATTGAAATGAAAGGCACGAAGTGCCAAAGGAGGTGAGAAAGATGGCATTTAAAGATGATGCAGAGAGAATTGCATTTGCCAATAAGGCAGAGGAGAGAGCAGAGAGATACAGAGTGAAGTTGCAGTTGACTTTGCTGAAGGCAAAGGCAAAGGGGATAGTAGTGAGTGACAAAGAGATTGATGATGAGATAGCGAAGAGGAAGGCCTCTATAGCTCCGGCAGTAAAGAAGCAGTAAACAGTAGGCAGTAGGCGGAAAATGTGATGATAGTGAGAGCATTCATGTCATCACATTTTTTCCCTTTCTTAGAAAAGAGGAGGTGCAAGATGATAGAAGAGAATGTAAAGAAGTTGGAGGAGAGTTCAGAAAGAATGGATAAGACGTATAAGGAGTTGAAGGAATTTGCTGCAGAATATTGGAAAAAGGAGAAGGAGAAGATAATGGGACAGAAGTATAAGAATGGCTGGCTAGTCAGAGAAGAAGAATAAAGTATAAAGTGTGATGATGATGATGAGAACATTTATCATCATCATCACATTTTTTAAATGAAAGGAGAAAAGAAGAATGAGGTTGACGATGTATGAAGTTAGAGAAACGTATAATGATAAAGATGTTGAGAGAGTAGTCTATAACCATACACCGATGTCGTGGCAAACCTTCGTGTTTCTATCGAAAACGTTGTCTCCAGATAGGATGACTGAGACCAAGATGTCGGAAGATGGAGAGTTAACAGTTCTTACGGATGTCTTTTGGAAGTAGTGAGAGAGAGAAAACAGCTACGACTCTGGGCTGCGGTTCAGAGTCGTAGAATTTAAAAGTTGGAAGGAGGTGGAAGAGAGAAATGGTACAGAGAAATTTGTCTCCTCAAAAGAAAAAGGCTTCACAAAGAAAGGAGGTGATATGAGATGGCGGAAGGAACAATAACGTGCCCGCACTGCAAGGAGGAGGTAGAAGACTTTGTTGTGACAGGGGACGTGGAAGTTCTCTACAATCTTGACAGTAGAGAGTATAGAGTTGACTCAGTGGCAGATGAAAAGTATTTATGTAGCATTTGCTACGAGGACTGCTCTGAAGTAGTCTTTACGGAAGTGAATAAAGATGATGATGATGATGCCGAAAAGGAGGTGATAGAAAATGGCAGATGAAGTTAAGGCAACGGAGGCGGAAATTCAAGAGGCTCTAAGTCTTCTGGCAAAAATATGGAGTAATAGAGCAACAAAGAAGGAGGTGATACAGACGACGGATAGAGCAGTAGCGTGCCCACATTGTAAGGAGGAGATAGAGAGACTTGTTGTAACAGGTGATATAGAAGTCTTCTACAATATTGACAGTGAAGAGTATACAGTTGGCTCAGTGAAAGATGGAAGGTATCTGTGTAACAAGTGCTATAGAGAACATCCTAAAGCAAACTATCTTCCAGAGAGGTGAAGAGAGGAGGTGATAAAAGATGGCAGATAAAGTCAAGGCGACAGAGGCGGAGATACAGGAAGCTCTAACTCTTCTTGCAAAAGTGAAGCAGCAGAGAGCGAAGCAGAGAGAGAGATTTAAGAACGACCCAGCGCTTCAAGCGAAAATGAAAGCGAAGGGAGTCAGAAACAGAATAGCAATGCTTCTCACTCTCAAAAAGGCCGCAGCAGCAGGGATAGTTGTCAGTG
>QLUP01000185.1 GCA_018725485.1 Candidatus Lithacetigena glycinireducens
GTGCAGGAAAAAATAGCTTAAAAGCACTTCTCCTTCTTTGAACCTCTTTTTATGTTCCAGATAAAGCACTAACCCCAGAAGCAGAAAGTTAGCCACCGACTGATACAGGAAAACCGGGTGAAAGTAGGTATAAGTCTGGTAGCCCCAGGGTCTAAAAGCAGGGGTTATAAACATTTTAAAAAAGCCTGTGGTAGGATAGCCAATTAGTTCCTGATTGAAGAAATTACCCCAACGCCCGACACCCTCAGCAATGAATAAAGCAGGAGCGAAGGCATCTCCAACACTCCAGGGAGAAATCTTTTTAGCGCGGGTGTAGAAATAGAGGATGAGGACAGCTACTACGATGCCACCATGAAGAGTAAGCCCACCTTCCCAGATATACAGGATTTTTATGGGATTACTCAGGTAATAAGGCAGGTTAAGTAAAACATAAGCCAGGCGAGCGCTGATTAATCCGAGGGGAACGCCCAGAAGGAGTAAATCATCAACTATGGAGGGGGAAAAGTTATATTTTTTTGCCCTCCAGAAAGCAAAAGCATAGCTAAATAACACACCCAGAAGAATACACACGCTGTATAACCTGATTTCCACGGGTCCCAGCTTCAGAGATTGAGGTGTGGGCAGGTTCCCGGAAAAGAATTGATAAACATAATAGACACCTGCAGTTAATATAAGCAGGGACAGGGTAAGCAAAATAGCTAAGTAAACTTGTTTCTTTTTCATAATTCAGACAGCCTCCTTCTATAAATAAGTCTATATATTATTTTATATAAAATTGTCAGAAGAATTATCACCCCCAGGGGTAAAAACAGGTAGGGAGAAGCCTCAGGTTGAAGTTGAATCAATACTATGCCCCGGGCTATGGCAAGTGCCCAGAGAAGAGGAAGACTTCTGGTTAATAAAAACAGCAGGCTCAAAGCAAACCAGAAACCGGCCACCTCGGTATAAAGTAAAGGCTTCTGTAAGAGCAATTCCGCAGTTATACCCAGAATTGGTGCCAGGAGAAAAAGTAAAACATCAGGAAAGTAAGGTTTTAAAAGGTGATAAAAGAGGGCAAAAGTTAAAGTCATCCAGGTAAAGAGAAAAGTCAGTTCCAGAGAAAATTTAGATAGGGAAGCGAAATTCATCTCAAATTTAATCGGTAAGTAAAAGTATGAACCAAAGGCTATCAGGAAAACTATAAGCATAGAGTTGAAGCCCCTGGGAGATAAACCTAATTGTTGTGGTTCTTTCAGGTTAAGATAGAAAACAGCCACCAGAGCAAAACCCAGCAAAGAAGGCTCATAAAAAGGTATACCTGCTATATCCAGGCTTATTACCAGAAGAACCAGCGGTAATAAGGGAAGGGTAAAGCGGGTTAAGGGAGAAAGGGGAGGCGAAGTGGTCTGGAGAGTGCCATCAGTCAGATAGAAAAAGAGAAATATCAGATAAATGGTTAAAAGGGTAAACCCTACCGAGGTGGAAAGACCTATGTGATATTTAAAGAAAGTCAGGGATTGAGCTAAAATTAGTCCTATCAGCAGGAAAATGACTCTAATCTCGGTTGATTTAATTTTTCTCATTATCAGGAAAGAAAAAAGACAGATAGCCACAGATAAAAGCCAAAAACTGGCAAAATCCCAGTAAGCGGGAACATCCCAGACACTTTTTACCTCCCTCAGCTTGGGTAAACGGGCGGATATTCTTTCTATTTCCAGCTTTTCCTTATCAAAATCCTGGCGGTTAACTGTCTCTAAATAATGTAATAGGGCTCTATAATGAACATTCAGGGGTTTTACCGAGGTGGGGTATATCATTTTAATAGTTCGAGCTACATAAGCAAAAACTATGTCCCATTCCGTTAAAAAAGACCTTAAATCCACGATATCCACAACATAAGGCAAGCTCTGCAGGTAATTAAGCCATTTGCTTTCTAAAGGAGTGGACACCTCTTTGGAAAGAAAACGATTGGAATAGCTCAGAACATCTTTTATTTCATAACCCTCAATTTTCAGGAAATCTACGAAAGATTCAGCCTGAAATCGCGAACGAGGGGTAAAGTTTCTTCCTGATTCAAAGAAAATAACTTCTTCCAATCCCCGGATAGTACGAGCTTCCAGAACTGCCCGGCCAAATCGGTGAGGGTCAAGCTGGAAAACTTGGGAAGCCACCCACCTGGCATAACCCTCTTCTATAAAAGAGTTAGGTTTTTGAATGTGCTCTTTTATCAGCGCTTTAGTTATTTTCTGGATTTCCAGGTAAGTAAGGGGAATATCCGTTGTTGGTTTTATGGTTTCTTTTACACCTTCAACTTTAAGGCCATGCAGGGTAATTTTTAACTCTTTACCTATAAAACCATCTGATTGTAGAATTCTGGCTACCTTCATTAAGCTTTCAGCAGTGGCTTCAGAAACTTTTTCATCTTTTCCTGATACTATGATAAAAGGCTCAAGGATATGTTCTGAATGTTCCTGCTTTATATATTCGGGTTCACGATAACTGAAAGCCAGCAAGGAAACGAGGATGAAGGTTATTAATAGCCCTGTCAACAGGGTGGAAGACGAATTCTTATGGTTTTCTTTCATTCTTATTATATTACTCCTGATTTAGTAAGTTTATATCTTTTTATTATACCTTATTTATAAAGAACCATCTCTAAAGTTTGTAGT
>QLUP01000186.1 GCA_018725485.1 Candidatus Lithacetigena glycinireducens
CCGATGCCATCTGTGACCGGATTGTTCACAGCGCCTTCAGAATAGAGTTAAAGGGCGAATCGGTACGCAAAAGTTATGGGGGACCCAATCAGTGAAAGGGGGAAAGGGTTGTGGAAAGTGCCGCATCCTGGGGAAAAATCAAAGATTTTCCCCCAGCCTGCTTGGAAAACTCCTTCGGAGTTTCCCCCACTTCCCACAACCTCTACGACGAATTTGAATTTAATCCTGGGAAAAACCGGAAATTCATTGACCTAAACTTACCACTTTTATATCATGGAGAGGAGAAATATGAATGGTTTGTAAAGTGGTAACTTTGCAACGGAATCAGTGGTAAAATTCACCAGAATTCACATTAAGGCAATTTCATCTGAGAGTATAATCGAAGAGGCCCTAAGCGAAGCAAGAAAAGAAGAGGACACAATACTTCGCTCATTTGCTTTGATAGATATCTGCAAGGCACTGTCAAAAGCTGGAGAGATAGAGAGGGCGTTGGACGTAGCAAGAGAAATAGATGCGCTTCGCCAGTTTGACATTAACCCTGAATCTGTTGATGGAGCTCGTGCCTCTATCTTATCGTATGTTTCAAAGGCGCTGGCGGAGATAGGAGAAACAAAGAGAGCAACAAGAATGGTTGAAGAAGCATTGAGTATAACAAAACAAATTAGTGACAGAGGAATATTGGAAAGGCCCTTGTCAGACATATCCACAGCGTTAGCGAAGCTTGGAGAAATAGAGAAAGCGTTAGATGTAGCTAGGGAGTTAGGTTATGAATCTCGCGCAAGCACATTGGCAGAGATTTCAGAGATGTTAATAAAGGAAGGAAAAATAGAAAATGCAAGAGATTTTATAAAAGAGGCACGGGACATAGTAAGATTGATTAGTAGTGAGTACTACCGCGTGATTGCCCTATCAGATATCTCAGTTGCACTAGCACAAAGCGGGGATCTGCAGAAAGCAAAAGAAGTCATCGGAGAATCATTAAGTATAGCAGAAGGCATTCATGATAGGACTGAATGCGATACGAGTCATTGGTTCGCATTGTCGGAGGTTATAAAGGCGTTAGCAAGGATGGGAGATACTAAGAAGGCATTGGATATGGCGAGAGGCATTCGCTTTGACAGGGCTCGTATAGATGCACTTTCAAATATTTCAGAAGCATTGATAAAAGAAGAAAAGATAGAAAAAGCAAAAGAAGTCATTGGAGAAGCATTAATCATGGCAAAAAGAACCAGTGTAAATTGGATTTATTCGTGTGTGTTATCAAAAATCTACGTGGTTTTGCGCTCTGTAGAACATTAAGAAAGAGGATAAAGTAGCATTGGATATCTTATTGAGGTTGGCAGAACACAGGGATGTAATAAATCGGTTGGAAGAAACATGCGAAAAAATTTCCTAAGGCTGCAAAGGGAGCGATACCTTTGTTAAGGGAGATGTAAGATGCTCTATTGTTTGGGCAGAATAAAAAATGAGAGAAAAAGTAAAGGATGTCAAAACCATGCCAAGAAGAATATGTGACTCTTGTGGCAAAGAGAAAGATGTTCGTGGAGGAAAAGTATGTGCTAATGGGCATTTCATATGTGCCGATTGTGTTTATGGCGGATTTTTTGGTCCGACATGCACATCATGTCCATTATGCGCGAAGCCTTTGAGGTAGCACTTTGGGGAAGTGGAAAATATTCTTTCGTCCACGACTTCACCCAACACGGTGTAAAAGACTGCGTTTCGCTCCGTCCAAATTCGGCTTCGCCGAACTTCTTTTACACCGAGAACGTTAGCGTCGGTTGTTTTAATCTTTGCCCCTTTCTGTTATCCTTAAAAGCGTTAGAAGAAGTTTTCCCTACCTATGTTTTTTCGTTCCAACCACCAAGACTACCTTGTTTTAGGCAAAACCGGCCCCTTCTGGTTTTTCCCAACCTACAAAATCCCCTTGAAAGACAGACGGGATCACATGCACATTGTCGGAACCACCGGCAAAGGCAAATCAAAGCTTCTGGAACACATGATCTTTCAGGATATCACCAGCGGAAGGGGAGTAGCTCTTATTGACCCGCACGGAAACCTGGCCGACGATCTCCTATCCTATCTTGGGGCCTCAGGGTATTTTAAAGACCCAAAGCATTTAGATCGCCTTGTCTATATCAACCCCTCACGACGGGACTATAGCCCTGGAATAAACTTTTTAGAGCTTCAGGAAAACGAGGATCCGGCAGAACACGCCAACGATATCATTGAAGTCTTTAAAAGAAACTGGGAGCTTGAGACAGCCCCAGTCTTTGAGGATGTCCTGTTCAATTCTCTGATGGTTTTGATCGCTAGCAAGTTAACCATTCTGGAGGTGCCAAGAGTAGTAGCCAATAAAGCATATAGGGATAGCCTCCTATCAAAAATAAAGGATCCCGCCGTTCATCAGTTCTTTTCCGAACGCTTTGAAAAATGGCCCAAAAGGGAGCAAGCAACAAGAGTGGAATCTACCCTGAACAAAGTCTCAAGGATAATCGGAAGTGAGCGCCTACGAAACATTTTTAGCCAAATCCGCTCCACAATCAACTTTAAGGATATCCTAGCCCAGATTCCCACGGACCGAGGGAGAACTAACAATTTGAGGCTTGGGTTATTGTTAATGACATAGCGCGCT
>QLUP01000187.1 GCA_018725485.1 Candidatus Lithacetigena glycinireducens
GGAGACCGGATGGATACGGGATTGAAAGATTTTTCTCTTGCCATTTTTAGATTCTCTTTCAATCCATCAGAAGAGATCTGGCTACCACCTTATAAGGGTTCCGCCTTTCGTGGGGTCTTTGGGTCTGTTTTCAAAAGGGTAGTTTGTATAAGTAGCGAAAAGGTTTGTAAGAGTTGTTTACTTAATTTCAGGTGTGTCTACTCATACACATTTGAAACCCCGATAGATGGAAAGGTAAAATTCAACACCACTCACCTGCCCCATCCTTATGTTATTGAACCTCCCTTGGAGGAAAAGACCCTGTATCTCCCCGGCGAATATTTTTCTCTGAACCTTATACTTATAGGAAATGCAATAGAATATTTGCCATACTTTGTTTTTGTAATGGAGCGACTGGGTGAAAACAGAATTGGTAAAAGGCGGGGTAGATTCTTTCTGGAGAGGGTTGAGAATCTACCACACCCTTCGGATGAGAAGGGAAGGATTATTTATGAGTTAAAATCAAAGAGACTTCTTGCAGACATTGAGATAAAGAAACCTTTTGAAACTGGCGGAGAGTTACAGGAAAATAACAGCAATACCTTAACCCTTCATTTCCTCACACCCACGAGAATCACATATAGGAATAGATTATGTGGACCATTAGAGTTCAATTTTTCGGTTTTCATAAAAAATATATTAAGAAGGATAGCTTTATTAACCTATCATTGTGGTACCGAATTGCAAATTGACTATAAAGATCTCTTAATTCAGGCAGAAAACATCCAGATGCAAGAGAGTAGTCTTTACTGGTATGATTGGCAGAGGTATTCTACAAGGCAGAATACAAGGATGAAGTTAGGCGGGTTTAAGGGGAAGGTTGTCTTCAAAGGCAATATCCTTCCTTTTCTTCCATTCATTAAATGTGGAGAATATATTCACATAGGGAAGGATACAAGTTTTGGTTTGGGTAAGTATATCATTGAATTTGTGGAGGGGAAACAATGAAGAAAATCCTCATACTATCTGTTGGGGGCTCAGCTGAACCTATAGTGAATGCCATAAAAACGTACAATCCCGACTTTGTCTATTTCTTCTGTTCGTCTGGGCCCAAGGGAAGTGCATTAACCGTAGATAGCCCCGGTGACCCTTGCGGAGACAAAAGGAAAGGGAAATGTCCTGAGTGCGGACATGAATTTTATCTGGGGAATCCGCAAGGCAATGCGATTGTCTTTCAGGCGGGGTTAGACAGTACAAAGTACGAAATTGTAGCAATAGATGATCCTGATGATCTTAATGATTGTTATTTGAGACTACTTGAGCTGTCTCGTGAAATCAAAGAAAGGCATGGAGAGGATTGTCAGATAATCGCCAATTATACAGGTGGAACAAAAACTATGTCTGTTGCCATAGCGCTTGCAGGTTTGATGACTGAAGAATGGGACCTGTCTCTCAATATTGGCCCGAGGTTGAATCTAATTAATGTAAAAGGTGGAGATGTTCCAGTAGTAATAGATAAATGGCGCATATTTTGCCAGAACCAGTTAGAGTCCGCTAAAAAGTCTATAGAAAATTTTAACTATTCATATGCTACCTATTCCATCTCTGAAATGCTCAGTCACCCCTTAGACAGGGGATTGAGGAACAGATTACTCAAGGCTCACCAGATAAGCCAAGCATTCAACCTGTGGGACAAATTTCATCATCAAAAGGCCTTTGAATTACTTATACCCCATGGGGCACGTTTTTCTTCATACATTATAGTTTTAAAGAAAATCCTCGGTATGGTCAAATCAACGGGCTATGAAATGGTTGGAGACCTGCTTAACAATGCAGAGCGAAAGGCCCACCAGAGATACTATGATGATGCAGTTGCCAGGATTTATCGAGCCACAGAGCTATTTGCACAGATTAGGCTGGAGAAGACTTACGGCTATAAGACAGACAACATGAAGTTAACAGACCTCCCTGAAGTTCTTAAGCAAGAATATAGGTCTCGCGTAAGGGACGGAGACAAACTCTTTTTAGGACTGAAGGAAGACTACGAGTTGCTTTTTAAGCTGGACGACCCTTTTGGGCATAAGTTCAAGGAAAGGGAAGAAGGCATCCTTAATGCCCTTACCCGTCGTAATCTTTCCATAGGGGCTCACGGTTTGATACCCTTAAGCGAAAGAGATTATCTCCTAGTAGAGAAGATTTTAAGAGAGTTTATTCTTGATACATCAAAAGCAATCGGTATAGACCTCCAAATACCGCAATTACCTCAGTATGGAATCCTATGATAAAGGCTGAAAAAGACCTCTGGCCGATTATATATAGTGAGGAGATATTTCAGGATTCTTGGAAAAAAGTCAGGGCAAATATGGGAAGTCCGGGAATAGACCGCTTTTCATTAGAAGATTTTGAATCAAATCTATCTGAGAATCTCTCTCTTCTAAGGGATCTGTTAAAACTGGGTTCATACCAGCCCCTGCCTCTTATGACAAAAGAAATCGAAGAAGATGGGAATAAAAGAATTTTGAAAATCCCATCTATTAGAGATAGAATCGTACAGGAAGCTGTCCTTCTCGTGCTTCAGCCCATATTAGATAAAAATTTTCTTGACTGCTGCTATGGTTATAGGCCAAAAAGGTCAGCCATTATGGCTGTAAAAAG
>QLUP01000188.1 GCA_018725485.1 Candidatus Lithacetigena glycinireducens
GTTACATCTGCGTAGCCGCGATGAATGACTCTATCAAAGACAAAGCCCGGTGCCATGAGAATCATTCTAAACACATCCGTCCCGAAATGTATCAGCCTTTGTGTCAGTAAAAACCTAAACCTATTTGCTACTATTGTTGTTGACATTTTAACCTCCTTTCTAGTTGCTTTCTATCTCTAACTATGCTCACTGAGTAGCAAGAGCAAAAACAGTGCCATCCGCACTCGCCCTAGGATTGAAACTCATGTCAAGAGAGCCATCAAGGTTAAGTCTTGCTATCCTTTCTCTCGGTGTCAGGGTGCTGCCTATCCATCTGAAATCTCCACCTATCACTATCCTACCGTCAGCTTGAATGGCTATAGCCTCAACGTGACAGCTCCCAGTAGTGCTAAAGCTCGTATCAAGAGAGCCATCAGGGTTAAGTCTTGCTATGCAACTCCTTGCCACTCCGTTGACAACAGTGAAATGTCCGCCTATCATTATCCTACCATCAGCCTGAGCGATGATAGACCCAACAGAACTATTCACACTAGGATTAAACCCCATATCAAGCGAGCCGTCTGGATTAAGTCTTGCAATATTAATCCTTTCAATACCATTTACCGATGTAAAATTTCCGCCTATTAATATTCTACCATCTGCTTGAATAGCTACAGACCTAACAATGCCGTATATGAAAGGGCTAATCCCTATGCTAGGATTAAACCCTATATCGAGTGAGCCATCAGGGTTAAGCCTCGCTATGAAAACTCTAAAAACACCACCGACAGTAGTAAAATCTCCGCCTATTAATATTCTACCATCCGGTTGAACAGCTATACTCCGGACTGAGGAATTCGCATTAGGATTAAAGCCCATATCAAGTGTGTTATCTGGATTAAGTCTTGCTATCCTGCTTCTTGTAACGTGGGTGCCAGCTACTATGATAAGACCGAAAGCACCACCTACTAATATTCTACCATCAGCTTGAATAAAAATGGAATCAACCCTGTCATTCGCACCAAGATTAAACCCTAAATCAGGTGAGCCGTCAGAGTTAAGCCTCGCTAGCATAAACCTTTCTATTGTTATACCTATAGTATGGAAAAATCCGCCTATTAATATTCTACCATCAGCCTGGACGGTTATACTCCTAATTGCGCCGCTTACATTAGGGTTAAACCCCATATCAAGTGAGCCGTCAGAGTTAAGCCTTGCCACGAAATTCCTTGCTACTCCGTTAACATGTGTGAAACCTCCACCTAATAGGATTCTCGCTGGAACTCCCCCTAAAGCTCCACCTAAAGCTCTATCTCGCAATTCAACTGGAACATTTGGCGAACCAATAAAGACTTGCCCATTATAATTACATAAAGCTGTCCCAAATGGTAGAGTAGGTGTTACTGCATAAACTCCATCTGAACTTCTTCTAGTCACAGCAACTCTTCCATTAGTCAAGTATAGGAAAGAGTAGAAGTCAACTACACTCCAAGTAGTTCCAGCAGTTAGACCAGAGAGTCTAGATACGAGAGTTCCTGCAACCCGCTCAAAGATAGCAGTTGAAGTGCAGACGATTATATGATTAGTTAAAATGAAGAGTTGAGGATATGGAAAGCTTACAACACCTAGAGCTGCTGTATCCATCCTAGTAAACTCACTAACAGCTTGGATAACCTTATCCCTCGGAACAGCGCCTATACTTTCAACGAGATAGGGAGTATTACGCGGATTTCTCCTACTTGGTCTAAGACCTCTGCCTAAAGGCTCAGTTATCCGATAGTTAAGGTCAATCATCTCTCTTCCTCAAGTAGCTCACCCATATAAGCAGGAGGAGTTGGTTTAACGCTAGGTGCATCAAATTCACAGCCAGCAGCAAGAGCCATCTTCTCTCTTATAAGAGGTGTAGCTTTCTCAAGTAGCTTACTATAATCTACTCCAGGATTCTCTGCATCAAGCTTCTCAAGTATCTTTGCTACGAGGAGTCTATTCTTCTCAAATGAAGGATTAGCCTTATAAAACTCCTCAGTAGTCCTCCTCAACACTGAGTGTTGAACCATCAGATTTCCTACTACTTCTGGGAGAAGTAGTAAAGCTTCCTCCTTAGCTTCTTCTTTTACTCGCATAAGTATATCTTCAAGTAAATCAAGCTCACCCGCATTTATCCTATCCCATATACTTTGAGTTACATAGTTCATGGATTCCTCGTTACGAATGGGTCTGCCCAGAATTGCCCAGTAGCCCCTCCTCTGTTTAAAACTTTAAGTGAAGGCTCAAAGCCAAAGCTATGTCTTGTATCACCGAGCCATGTCTTAAGCTCTCTATTTGCAAGCTGAAACCATACATTTGAAGCTTGAAGCTCGCCGAGAGCAAGTAAGCAATACGCTGTTGTTGCTGAGACGAGTATCTGGTCTATATCCGTAAGAGTTATAGGTGAGAGATCTGAAGTTATTACCTCAGGGTATTGATAAAACTTAATCTCAAAAGCATAAGCTGCTGCTGGAGTAGGACTTAGGTGAAAGCTACCGCCAAAAGCAGTATATATACTTGGCACCCCAGCTATTGAAGTTGATGCCGGCGCAACTTTTATATCATAATCTAGAGGCGTAAGAAAGCTTAGAGGTGGGTTCCAGCTTG
>QLUP01000189.1 GCA_018725485.1 Candidatus Lithacetigena glycinireducens
AATGGCTTAAAAACAACAAAGAAGCATATTTAAGAGAACACTATGGCATTAAATAATCCCTACCTGTCTATCTTCATGGATAGCCTCGCAAATTAAATTCTCTCGGCGCCGAGGGAATCTATCTTTTTCTCATCATGGAGAGATAGCCTCATTAGTTACCTGAAATGCCACCATTTCAGGTGATAGATTCTTTCTGTGCTATGCCTTAAAATTTCCTCAAGATAAAAAAGAAAAAGTCCAGAAGAAAGGAAAGGTTAAGATGGATACTGAAAAGAGAATTTTTACCGACACACTTCTTACAGCCTTTTTGCATTTTAAAAATTTCTCAGTAAAGCCACTTAGCAACTCTCAGAAACTTATCTCTTTTGAGGTTTCAGGTGAAAACTTATCTGATGTTATTAGCGAGTTTTACACGAACCCAAAAATCCCCATCTTGGCCTTTATCCAATCTTACAAGACCATCCGCTCCATGATTTTCAACTTGAAGGAGGGGCAGAAATGACCACACTCGAATATGCGCAATATTATTTGTCAAAAGGGCTCTCTATCATACCGCTAAAAGAGAGAGATAAGACGCCAGCTATCCAATCATGGAAGGAATACCAGACCAAAAAACCTACAACAGATAAACTTGGTGAATGGTTTGCTGATAACTTAGCCAACAACGTAGGTGTTATTACTGGCAGAATATCAGGTATTGCAGTAGTTGATTTAGATAGCCCAGAGGCTGTGCGGTTTGCAAGAGATAATAAACTCCCCCCAACTCCACTGGTTAAAACTGCTAAGGGATATCATTGCTTTTACAGATATAGGGATGGAATCAAGAATTTTCAAAAAAGAGATGACTTGCCGGGTATCGACCTAAGAGGTGATGGAGGCTATGTAGTGGCACCACCGAGTATTCATCCCACAGGTAAAAGATATGAATGGGTGGAGGGTAAAGGGCTTGATGACCTTCCCCTTGCTGAATTACCAGAAATAATCCTTGCAAGACCAGAGAATAAAACCCCATTAAAAAAGCTTTACGGAGGTGTTGAGCAAGGATTAAGGAATGACAGCCTGACAAGAATTATAGGCTCATTGGTTAATGACGGTTTAACTTTTGCTGAGTGTCTTGAATTTGCTTACCTTTGGAATCAAAAAAATAATCCACCGCTACCTGAGAAAGAAATTGAGCGGACTGTAGGGAACATTTTTAAAAAACATCATAGCGATACCTATATCGGTGAACTAATAGACCCGCTTACTTTTCTTAAAAAAGGCTCAGATCTTCTAAATCTTGAATGTAGTGTTGAATGGTTAGTTGACAGGCTTATACCAAAGCAGAGCATAACTCTCTTACACGGTAAAGGGGGAATAGGCAAAACATGGTTAGCCCTAACTCTTGCAAATGCCATATCAAAAGGAATTCCTTTTATGGGCTTAGAGACTCAGAAAATCCCAGTTGTATTTATGGATTTTGAAAACTCTTTTCCTGTCCTTGTAGAAAGAGTTAAAAAAATTGAAGCTTCAGAGGTTTTATTCTGGCATAACAGCAACGAAGTTAGACCACCTAAGCTTGACAGAAAAGAATGGGAGCAATATAAAAGGCTTCCCGTAGGCTTACTTATTTTTGATACTTTCAGGTCTTCTCAGCTTTTAGACGAAAATGACAGTAAGGACATGGCGCTTATCATGTCAAGGCTTAAAGAACTCAGAGATAAAGGATTTACTATAATCTTATTGCACCATACACCAAAGGGTAATGAGCGAACATACCGAGGCTCTGGTAGTATTTTTGACCTTTCAGACCACGTGTTGAGTTTACACAAGGTAAGAAAAGGTAATTATGAAGAGATAGACGATGATGAGGATACAGGAGACCACTGTTATTGGCTTGGGGTTAAGGATAAGACAAGATATAAACCTTTTCATATCTTCTTGGAGTTTAACCCTGAAAAAGGTTTTGTAATAGCACCAGACCCTGATACAGAAGATTTAGAGGCAATATGTGAGTTGTTAACCGAGAAGGGAAAACTAAACCAGTCCCAGCTTTTTGGTTTAGTGAAAGACCAGTTAGGCATACGGAGAAAGAATAAGCTGACAAGCCTCTTAAGAAAAGGTGAAGGGCAGTTGTGGAGAGCAGTAAAAGAGGGTAGATGCGTCTATTATGAACCTGTATCATCTGTCCACCCTATATATATGCGGACAAGTGATACAGGTTCTCAACTGTCCTCTAAGGATGATACAGATAATCCCCCAAAAGACATAGAAGCCCTTGATAATTCTAAATTTAAACCTGTATCAACTGAAATGATACAGATTGATACAGGTGATACAGATGACGAAAAAGAGTTGGGAGGGGGTAGGGAGAAGAAATATTTAAAAACCCTCGAGGTGATTGAATGACCCTTGAAATTTTGAAAGGATTTGAGGCAAAGACCCCTCAAGGCACATTTATGTTAAAGGAAGGTCAAAAGGTAAGGCTTTCTAAAGAGGAAGCAATTCCTTTAATTCAGGAAGGACTAATTCAGCCTGTTAATGTGCTGGCCTACAAGGTCTGGTCTGAAATTCTACAGGCTTACCTATGGGTGGTTGACACAGATGAGGATATGCACTCCCTGAG
>QLUP01000019.1 GCA_018725485.1 Candidatus Lithacetigena glycinireducens
AAGTATAGGTATTTTAGATAAAATATGTTAATATAATAAATTATATTTAGATGAGGATTATCATGAACATTTTTGAAGAACTTAAATGGAGAGACCTTATTTATGATTCAACCGAAGGGTTAGAGGAAGCAATTGCCTCCGATATATTTACTATTTATGTTGGTATAGACCCAACTGCGTCCAGTCTTCATGTTGGTCATTTATTACCTGTATTGGTTCTGTCCAGACTACAAAAATTTGGTCATAAACCCATTGTAGTTGCTGGTGGTGGTACAGGACTTATAGGTGATCCCAGCGGTAAAAATGAAGAGAGGCCTCTTTTAACTGAAGAAATTGTTCAGCTCAATCTCGCAAGTATAAAAAAGCAGCTTTCTCCTTTTCTGGATTTTAATTCTAAAACGAATCCTGCTACTATTGTTAATAATGCTGATTGGCTTGCAAAAATAGGTATGCTTGATTTTCTGAGAACAGTTGGAAAATACTTTACCGTTAACTATATGTTAGCAAAAGAATCAGTAAAAAGAAGAATAGATTTGGATGAAGGTATATCATTTACAGAATTTAGTTATATGTTAGCCCAATCCTATGACTATCTGGTTCTTTACGAGCAATTTGGGTGTAAACTCCAAATTGGAGGAAGCGACCAGTGGGGGAATATAACTGCTGGAATCGATCTCATAAGAAAAAAGAAAAACGATAGGGTCTTTGGTATGGTTTTACCACTTCTCACTACCACAAGTGGAGTAAAATTTGGAAAAACCGGGTTGGGAACTATTTGGCTTTCACCTGAGCTAACCTCCCCGTTTAAGTTTTACCAGTGCTGGATAAATGTTGAAGATGTTGATGTTATTAAATACCTGAAATTTTTTACTTTCCTTAATGCTGACGAAATAAATAGTTATCAGGAATCTATTGAAAAATACCCTGAAAAGAGGGAAGCCCAAAAAAGATTAGCTAAAGAAATTACTGCTTTGGTTCATGGACCAGAGGCATTAGAAAAAGCTGAGAAAGCAACCGATGTTTTATTTGGGGGAAATATTCGAGGCTTAAAAGCCAATGAAATACTGGAAATTTTTGTAGATGTTCCCTCAATAGAAGTAAATAAAGAGAAATTACTTAACGAACTTTCCCTTCTGGTAGATTTTTGCGTATATTCAGGCGCTACAGCAAGTAAGAATGAAGCAAGACGACTTATTAGAAACCGTGGGTTATATTTAAATAATAACAGAATTGACGATGAATACTACAGAATTACCTCTACTGATTTAGTGGAGGGGTGTTTATTAGTTTTAAGGAAAGGTACCAGAGAATATAGATTGGTTAAAACCGTAAATTAATTATGAACCCTGAGTTTACAACACCCTTTGACTACAAACCAATGTTGATTATCATTTCAGGTCCTTCTGGTGTAGGAAAAGGGGTAATTATAAAAGAAGTTTTACAAAAGGACTGTAAGTTAGCTTTTTCTGTTTCTATTACCACCAGGCAGAGAAGGAAAAATGAAGTTGAAGGTAAAGATTACTCATTTCTTTCCCGGGAAGATTTTCAGAAAAAAATAGAAAACAATGATTTTCTGGAGTGGGCTATTGTGCATGGAAATTATTATGGCACTTTAAAATCTAAAGTGCAGGATTTATTTAACAGCAAATATGATGTTTTATTAGATGTAGATGTTCAGGGTGCAGAAAAAATTAAATTGTTGATACCTGATTCAGTTTCAATATTTTTATTGCCTCCCTCATTAGCTGAATTAGAAACCAGGCTTAAATTGAGAGGCACTGATGATGAATTTGAAATTAATAAACGACTAAGCAGAGCAAAAGAAGAACTTTCCTACCTTAGAAATTATGATTACTGGATAATTAATACGACCCCTGATGAAACAGTTTCATTTATTTGTAAAATCATTAATGTTGAAAGACATAAAATACATAGATTAAAAGGTGAGATTTTTCATGAATAAAATTCCCATTGAAGAACTGTTGAAAAGAATTAATAATAGGTATTTACTGACCGTTTTGGTAGCTAAAAGAGCTGCTAAAATAATGGAAAAACAGGGAATTGAAGGAAATTTATCTTTATTAACAAGAGAAATAGACCCGGTTTCTCAGGCTATTGCAGATATTTTAACTGATAAACCCTTAACTAAACCTTCCACCAGGGACCTGAATCTGCCTCATTCTTCTGACGAGTAATCTCTTTCAGAAGTTTTTCTTCATCTGAACTGATATTTTTTGGTATATTAACCTCAATAACCACTTTTAAATCTCCTCTTTTGGTAGATTTTAAGTCAGGAAGACCATTTCCTTTTATAGTATACACTTCCTTGTGCTGAGTTCCTCGGCGAATATTTAATTTCTTTGGACCTTCAAGAGAATTAACACTGATTTCTCCCCCAAGAATGGCAGTGTAATATGGTATTTGAATTATGTTTATCAGGTCCTTTCCCTGCCGTGTAAATAAAGGATTACTTTTTATATTAACCCTGATATAGAGGTCGCCTTTGGTGCCTCCTCTTTTACCTTTATGTCCTTCATCACTTAATCGGATTCTCATACCATCTTCTATTCCAGCTGGTATTTCTACATTGATCTGTCTTCTTTTATATTCTGTTCCTGTACCTTTACAATTTTGGCAGGGATTTTTTATTTGTTTACCTTCTCCCTGACAGGTAGGGCAGGTGGTAGTTCTGAACATCACTCCGAAAGGGGTACGGGTTTCGCTTTGAACGTAACCGGTACCCTTACAGTTAGAGCAGGTTGATACACCTGATTCTGATTTAGTTCCCTTACCTTTACAGGTATCGCAATTTTCTAACCTTTCAACTGAAATTTGCTTGTTTACGCCAGTTAGAACATCTTTTAGAGCAACCTCTACCGATACTTCAATGTCAGCTCCACGATTATAAGCGGGTCGAGCTTGACTGGTTGTGGATCGGCCTCGAAATACATCGAAAAAGTCTTCAAAAATTGTGCCCATGCCTTCTCCAAAGTCAAAGCCTCCGAAGTCGGGCATGCCACCACTATCTCCGTAACTTACCCCACCCTGCCTTAAAGCATCATAACGACGTCTTTTTTCCGGGTCTGAGAGAGTTTCGTAAGCTTCATTAACTTCGGTCATCTTTTTAGCAGTATCAGGAGTATTTTTATTCAAATCCGGATGATACTGTTTTACCAATTCACGGTAACTTTTTTTGATAGTTTCTTCTTCGGCGTCTGGTGGTATATTTAATATTGCATAATAATCTTTCAAGGGTTATTCTACTTTTCCTTTCCCTTCAACAGTAGGACCAGCTTCCTCATTCTGAGGTTTACCCTGGTTTTGAGTTGACTGCTGGTAAACAGACTCTCCAATTTTACTAACGCTTTTAAGAAGATCATCTATTTTAGATTTTAATTCTTCTTGAGGCGCATTCTCTTTAAGAGCCTTTTCCAGTTCATCAATTTTATTTTTTACCTCGTCGCTAACATCTGCAGGTATTTTTTCTTTATTATCTTCAAGAGCTTTCCTTGAAGTATATATAATATTATCAGCTTTATTTCTGGTTTCAATCTCCTCTTTCCTGATACGGTCTTCTTCAGCATATTTTTCAGCCTCTTCCCGTAATTTTTTAATTTCTTCATCAGACAACTTAGTAGCGTGAGAGATAGTAATATGCTGTTCTTTTTGGGTACCCTTGTCTTTGGCAGTTACATTTAATATGCCGTTGGCATCTATAGAAAAAGTAACTTCAATTTGAGGAATACCGCGTGGCGCTGGAACAATTCCATCAAGAATGAATTTTCCCAGTGAGAGGTTATCTTTAGCTAAAGTTCTTTCTCCCTGTAAAACATGAATGTCCACCTGGGTTTGAAAGTCTGCAGCCGTAGTAAAGATCTCCGATTTGTTATGGGGGATAGCTGTGTTTCGGGGTATAAGTACCGTCCTGATTCCTCCCAAAGTTTCTAATCCTAAAGAAAGAGGTGTTACATCAACTAATACTATATCTTTAACTGTACCTTCGAGAATGCCTGCCTGAATAGCAGCGCCTAAAGATACAGCTTCCATAGGATCAACCCCTCTTTCTACCGGTTTATTCAGATACTCTACCACAAATTTTTGTACCGCTGGCATTCGGGTTGGACCACCAATTAAAATTATTTTATCGATATCTCGAGGTGTAAGATTAGCATCTTTAAGGGCCTGTTCTATGGAAATTTTGGTTTTTTCTATTATAGGTCTAACTAACTGTTCCAGTTTTGCCCTGGTAAAAGATTTCTCCAGATGAACTGGATTGCCCTGTTTGTCCTGAGTGAAGAAGGGTAATGAAATGGAGGTTGATAAAGTGGTAGATAATTCAATTTTTGCCTTTTCCACCGCTTCTTTGAGCCTTATCATAGCTATGTCATCACGAGTTATGTCGATTCCTGTTTCATTTTTGAATTCTTCCACTGTATACCGTAGAAGGAGATTATCCATATCACTGCCACCAAGTTTAGTGTCTCCAGAGGTCGAAATAACCTGGAACACGCCACTACCAAAATCCATGACAGTTACATCCAGGGTTCCACCACCAAAGTCATAGACTAATATTTTTTGCTCTTTTTCAACCCTGTCCAATCCATAAGCAAATGCTGCAGCTGTAGGTTCGTTAATTAACCTGACAACCTCTAAACCAGCGATCATGCCTGCGTCTTTAGTTGCCTGTCTTTGAGCATCGTTAAAATAAGCTGGTACAGTAATTACTGCTTTACTTACAGGTTCTCCCAGGTAAGCCTCAGCATCTCTTTTAATTTTTTGCAGTATAAAAGATGATAGTTGTTCTGGAGAATATTCTTTATCAGCCAGTTTAATTTTTTCCCGAGTCCCCATTTTTCTTTTAACTGCAGTTACTGTACCCTCTGGATTTAGGGCAGATTGCCTTTTAGCAGCTTCTCCAACCAGAAGTTGACCATCTTTAGTAATAGCAATCACTGAGGGTACGGTTTTTCCATACAAGGTAGTACCTTCTGCGCTAGGGATAACCGTAGGCTTTCCACCAAGCATAACAGCGGCGCAGGAGTTTGAAGTTCCTAAATCAATTCCAATTATTTTAGCCATTTAATAAATCCTCCTTTATTTCTTTCTTTTTGATATCTCCTGATACTGAAACCAATGCAGGTTTTAAAATAATATTTCCTAATAAATACCCTTTTCTGTAAATTTTAATAATAGAATTAGGTTGGTATTCTCCTTGAGTGTCAATTGACAGGGCTTCATGTTTTTCCGGGTTAAAAGTGTCCCCGATTTCACCATAGCGGATAAGGCCATGTTTTTCCAAAGTGTTTTGTAAGCATTTGTGCATCATACTTATTCCTTCAATTACCCTGGCATAATCTTCCTGGTTTGATTTAACAGCCTCTTCCAGGGAGTCTATGAAAGGTATTAAATCACGTATTAATTGTTCGGTGGCTAAAGACTTTTGTCTTGAAGACTCTCTCTTTATTACTTGAAAAGTGTGCTGCCAATCTTCAATAGCCTTTTGATATTTATTAGTATGTTCTTCTAATTCTTTTTCTAAATAAATTACTTTAGCCTGAAGGTCTTTAAGACCCTTCAAACACTCATTTTTTTCTTTTTCTAACTCAACAATTTCAGTTCTTTTCCTTGTCATTAAGAAAACTAGCCTCCTATAATTCTATCAGGCACGTATAACTTTTACCCCCCTTTTTGTGGTAATATACAACATTATTAAAAAATATATGGAGGAATCCATTCTATGGAAAAAAGCAAAATGCCAGTAATGAAAATAGATCCCGAAATTAAAAGTGGTAAATACTCTAATTTTGTTAGAGTCTCTCATACACCATTTGATTTTTTAGTTGATTTTGGACAGGCCTTACCTGAGGACCCTGAAATGGAGATTTTTGCCAGGGTGATTATGAGTCCAGCCCATGCTAAAGCTTTTCTGATTGTATTAGAAGAGAACATCAAGCAATATGAGTCAAGTTTTGGACCAATACCCTCTTTTAAAGGTGTTACTAACCCTCAATTTAGCGGAATAGTTTAAAATTTATAGAGGAGAATTAGAATGGAACTTTTATCCGAAAGAGACAAAAAACAATTAAAAACATTTTTTGAAAAAGAATTAAAAGAAAAAATACAGGTAGTATATTTTACTCAGGGCGAGGGAAATATTATCATTCCTGGAAAACCTAAATGCATGTATTGCCGGGAAACTGAAACAATTTTAAAGGAAATATCCTCTTTATCTGATAAGATTCAATTGGAAATACATGATTTTATAGGAAATGCAGAACTTGCCCAGGGTTTTAATATAGATAAAATACCTGCTACCATAATTAAAAACGAGAATGATTTGGGTTTACGATTTTTCGGAATACCATCAGGTTACGAATTTTCTGCTTTTGTGGAAACATTAGTAATGGTTTCCCAGGGAAAAACCCGATTAAAAGACACAACCAAAAAGAAGCTTTCTGAGTACTTGGATACAATAAAAGAACAAATACTTATACAGGTATTTGTAACACCTACCTGTCCATATTGTACCCGTATGGTATCTTTAGCCTATCAATTTGCCATGGAGTTTCCCCAAATTTCGACTCACATTATTGAAGCTACTGAATTTCCTTATCTCGCTGATAAATACAGTGTATTTGGTGTACCTAAAACAGTTATTAACGATAAAGTTGAAATCGAAGGAGCAGTTTCTGAAGAGGTGTTTCTGGATAATTTAGTCAAATTAATAAGGAGCTGATATTGCGAAAACAAATAGAAGATTTTATAAAGAATTCCATTATTAGCGTTTTTTCTATAGATCCCGGGCAGATAGAAGTGGAAATACCTTTGAGGGAAGAACACGGAGATTTTTCATCTCCCGCACCCTTAAAATTAGCTTCTCTTTTATCGCAGTCTCCCTTAGAATTAGCCAATAAACTCAGGGAATTCATAAGTAAATCAGAATTTTCAAAGCATTTCCAGGAAATTAAAGTTGCTCAACCTGGTTTTATAAATTTCTATCTAAAGAAGAGCTTCTACTTTGAAGTTTTAAAACAAATAATCGAGCATGATTACTATGCCAGGTTAGGAATAGGGAATGGCAAGAGAGTACAGGTGGAATTTGTTTCTGCTAACCCCACTGGACCATTGCATATAGCTCATGGTAGGGGTGCTATAGTTGGAGATGTTACTGCTCGAATACTGGAGTATCTCGGCTATGAAGTACAAAAAGAATACTATGTTAATGATACTGGAGGACAAATTGAAAAGTTTGCTAAATCTATTGAAGTTAGGTACGATGAACTGACCGGTAAGAAAGTTGAATTTCCTTCTGATGGTTATCACGGTACTTATATAATTGATTTAGCTCGTAATATTATGAAAAGTAAATCTTTAGATAATACGATTGATCAGGAACGGATTGACTTCTTGATAGATTATGGAGTAGGGGAAATGCTTAAGGATCATAGAGAAGTCCTTTCACTCCTTAATGTTAACCATGATAACTATTTTAAAGAAAAATATCTGGTGGATTCTGGGTTGGTTGATGAAGTTTTAACCATGCTTCAAAAAAATGGCTATCTTGAAGAAAAAGATGGTGCCATCTGGTTTAAATCAACTGATCTGGGAGACGATAAAGATCGCGTACTGGTAAAATCAGATAAGTCTCTCACTTATTTTATTAAAGACATTGCCTATCATTATGAAAAATTTGTTAAAAGAGAGTTTGATACTGTAATTGATGTGTGGGGTGCAGATCATCATAGCCATGTTACGAGGATTAAAAATTCCCTGAAGAGTCTGAATATAGACCCGGACAGATTTGAAGTTATTTTAATTCAACTGGTCAGGTTAATATCTGGTGGCAAGGAAATTCTTATGTCTAAGAGATCAGGTGAATTTATAACCTTAAGAGAACTTATTGAAGAAGTTGGAAAAGATGTGGCTAGATATATTTATCTTACCAGAAGCAGTAATAGCCCTCTGGATTTCGATCTTGACCTTGCCCTGAAAGAATCAATGGCTAACCCGGTTTTTTATATTCAGTATGCTTATGTCAGGGCAGGTAGTATTCTAAAACAAGCTACTATCAAAGGCATTAGAATAAGAAGAGAAGATGAAGTCAATTACTCTTTATTATCTTCTAAAACTGAGCTAAGGTTGCTAAGATTATTATCCCTTTTACAGGATGAGATTGTGTTAACCGGAATGAAAAGAACTCCTCATCGTTTAGCTACAGCCTCCAGAAAATTGGCTGAAGCTTTTCATGAGTTTTATCACCTGCACAAGGTAATAGGGGAAAGTGAAGAATTAGAGCAATCAAGGCTCCATCTGGTTATAGCTACCAGGACCGCTCTTGATTTATTATTAAGCCTTATGGGTATTACCAAAGTAGAGGAAATGTAAAATGCCAAAGTACATTTTTATTACCGGAGGGGTAGCCTCCTCATTAGGTAAAGGTATTACTACTGCAGCTTTGGGGAGAATTTTGAAAAGCCGGGGTCTGAATGTAACTGCGGTGAAGTTTGATCCCTATATTAATGTTGATGCCGGGACTATGAATCCCTATCAACATGGTGAGGTTTTTGTTACTGTTGATGGAGCTGAAACTGACCTGGATTTAGGTCATTATGAAAGATTTATTGATGTAAATCTTCATAAACATAACAATGTTACTACAGGAACGGTTTACGAAACTGTGATATCCAGGGAGAGAAGGGGAGAGTATCTGGGTGAGTGTGTTCAAGTTGTTCCCCATATCACAGACGAAATTAAGAAACGGATTACCATGGTTGCCGAAAAGGACGATGCTCATATAGTCTTGGTAGAAGTTGGTGGTACAGTTGGAGATATTGAAGGGCTTCCGTTTCTTGAGGCTATCAGGCAGTTAAAAAGAGAAATAGGCCACGGTAATAGCCTTAATGTACATGTAACTTATATTCCTTATTTGAGGGCAGCTCAGGAATTTAAAACGAAACCTACTCAACATAGTGTAAAAGAACTCAGGAGCATAGGAATTCAACCCGAAGTGCTAATAGCTCGATCAGAAAGACCTATACCTTCAGAACATAAAGATAAAATTTCTCTCTTTTGTGATGTACCCATAGAAGCAGTTATAGATGTGCCTGATTTGGATACTATCTACAAGGCACCTATTTGTCTTGAAGATGCCGGGCTCGGGAAAATAATCCAGGAAAGGCTAAACTGCCTGAACGGCACAGCTGATTTAGAAATATGGAAAAATATTATTAATAAATCTCAAAACACCACCAGTGAAGTTGAAATTGCGCTGGTTGGTAAATATGTTGCTATAAAAGATGCTTATCTGAGCGTTATTGAAGCTTTAAAACATGCTTCCATTCACCTCTCTAATAATCTAAAGATAAAATATGTACCTGCAGAGTACCTGGAATCACCTGATATTGAAAATATTTTGAAAAACTCTGACGGAATAATAATTCCTGGTGGATTTGGAGCAAGAGGTATTGAAGGTAAAATTAACGCTATAAGTTATGCAAGAAAAAATAAGATACCTTTTCTTGGTTTATGTCTCGGGATGCAATTAGCAGTAGTTGAGTTTGCCCGTTCGTGTTGCGGACTCACTGGAGCGCATAGCAGCGAGTTTGATGAGAATAGCAGCTACAAAGTTATTGATCTGGTACCTGGACAGGAAGCAGTAGTTGGAACTGGTGGAACCATGAGATTAGGTGCTTACAAAGCTGGTTTAAGAAGCAATACCAGGGCTATGAATCTATACCAGAAACAGTTTGTTTTTGAAAGACACAGACATAGGTATGAAGTTAATCCTGATTTCGTAAATATTCTGGAAAATCACGGTTTGTTATTTTCCGGGTGGCATAATGAGTTAGCTGAAATTGTAGAAATAAGTGATCATCCTTTCTTTATGGCAACTCAATTCCACCCTGAATTTGCTTCCAGACCTACCAATCCACACCCCCTATTTTTAGGGTTTATAGAAAGTGCTATCAAAAATAGGTATAAATAAGTGAGGGTATAATGATTCTGAAAGCTGAGTTCGATGAAAACATAAATTCACTATTTAGCTCGATCCGTTTCTTGAGGTCCTTTTTCTCAATATCTACCAGGGATATACAGGATATTATCAATTACATGTTATCTGAAAATAATGAGGAGTCTTCCATTCATATCCAGGAAGGCATATGGAAAATACTTAATCCCAAACTAAATGAATTACCGTTATGGTCGGTAGGAATGATTAAATCTTTCTTCGATAAAAATCCCAGGGAAGTCTTTGAATCCCTGAGGAAATTACTGGAAAATGAAGATAAAAGTGACTATTTTCTAGATTGGCTGGAAAATTATATTCAATATCTAGCCTCTTTAGTTCGCTGGCAGGATCCTGACATATTAAAAAGGATTGAAACCCTCTATGAGATTATCGGCGATAAAGAGAAACTGCCTTATCAGGAAATTAAAAGGGCCTTTTTTGGTAATGAAAAGTATTTTAAAGGAGATGTTGGGCTAACCTGGATATTGACACCTGTAATGTCGCTTCCCAGTCCCTGGTTAATAATAATAAACAGGTTAGAGGGTAAAATCTGGGAAAAGGAAAGTATCCAGGAGCCCTGATAATTCAAGAATACTCAATATCATTATTTTTGAATTCTCTGGATGTCTCCGACTTTACCGACAATTATCAAGGTATCATCTGTTTGGATTGTTTCCTCTGGTTCAGGATTGACAATTATTTTACCATTTCGTTTTATGGCTAATAAATTAACCTTATCTCTTTCTCTCAGTTTACTATCTTTTATGGTTTTTCCTTTAATATTAATAGGTGTTTTAATCTCAGAGATACTCAAATCTTTAGATAATTCAAGAACATCCAATATGTTTGAAGTAATTAAAGAATAAGCAGTTCTTATACCCATATCTCTTTCAGGAAAAATAATTTTATGAGCTCCAATTTTTGCTAAAACTCTTCCATGAAGCTCATCATTAGCCTTGGCAACAATCAGGGGAATACCCATCTCTTTCAAAAGAGCGGTGATAAGAATACTTGCTTCAATATCTTTTCCTATAGCTACAATAACTGTATCACAATTTGGTATACCTGCTTCCCTGAGAGCTAATTCATTGGTTGCATCTCCCGCAATAGCTATAGCAGGGGTAGTTCTGAAGTTTTCAGCTTTTTCTTCAGTCTTATCAAGTACTATTACATCTGCACCAAGGTTTAATAAAGTTGTAGCTACTGCTGTGCCAAATCTTCCCAGACCGATCACTCCACATTGTAAACGACTCATAAATCCTCCTTTATCCTACACTAACCTTTTCCTCGGGATAAGTAATTACTAATGGCTTTCTTTTTACTACCAGAGAAAGTAGAAGAGCTAAGGGTCCAACTCTACCAGCAAACATAGTAAACATTAAAATTATTTTACCAGTAAAATTAAGATTCGTGGTCAACCCTCTGGATAAACCTACAGTTCCAAAAGCTGAAGTCACTTCAAATATTATATCTAAAGGCGGGGCTTTTTGAGTGGAGAGCATGGCGAAAGTGGAGATAAACACTAACATTAAAGCTATAAATAAAATTGCTATCGTTTTTCTAATTGTTGAAGAGGGGATACTCCTGTTCATAATCACTGTCTTCTCTTCTCCCTGCAAAATAGACCAGATAAAAGCTAACCCTACAGCTAAAGTGGTCGTTTTGACCCCACCACCAGTCCCTCCAGGTGAAGCACCAATAAACATCAAAAAAATTATTATTAAGGAAGTGGCAGGTAATAAACTCGAGGTGTTAATGGTATTGAAACCTGCAGTTCTCGGAGTTACCGCTTGAAAATAAGAGGCTAATATTTTATTAAAGAAATTTAAGTTTCCCAGCGTTTTAGGGTTATTGAATTCAAGTAGTAAGACCAAAAAAGTAGCCAGGATTAGTAGTATTACCGTTGTTCGTATTACCATTTTGGTGTGAAGGCTCATAACACCGTTTTTTCTATGGAGAATGATTTCCGATACAGTAATAAAACCTATTCCACCAATTATTATCAGGATAGATATTATTAAATTGACATAAGGGTCAGAAACAAACTCTGTGAGGCTCTTAAAGTTTCCCATTATATCAAAACCAGCATTATTAAAGGCTGAAACAGCGTGAAACAAGCTTTTCCATAAACCATTAATATATCCAAACCTGGGGATAAATCTTAAAGATAATAACAATGCACCCGTTATTTCAATTCCCAATACAAAGAATGCTATTAACTTAACTAACTTAACTGCACCCTGAATGGAGTACAAATTTAAAGTATCAGATAATATGTTTCTATCAAAAATAGATAGTTTTCTTCCTAAAAGCAAGGCAATCATAGTCATAGCTGTCATGTAACCTAATCCGCCAATTTGAATTAACATGAGGATAATGGTTTGACCAAAAGTAGTATAGTGGGTTCCGGTATCTACGACCACCAAACCGGTAACGCATGTGGCAGAAGTTGCTGTCCAGAGAGCTGTAATATAGGTGGTTGGTTTATGGCTGGAAATGGGTAGGTAAAGAAGAAGAGATCCAGCTAAAATAACAGCTAAGTAACTTAATACTACCCATTGGTAAGGTTTTAAACTACTTTTAACTTTATTTGATAAATCCATAAACTTTTCTACATATAATATCACTAAATTTTATAATA
>QLUP01000190.1 GCA_018725485.1 Candidatus Lithacetigena glycinireducens
CCGCGCTTCTTCGCCTTGTCGATCGCCTTATAGGCCGCGGGGAGAAGCTTTTCAGCTCCGGCGACGTCCTTGGCGGCAAGCGCCTTCGTGAGCGACTTGGTCGCGTCGCGCAATGCGTCCTTGCGGCGCAGGTTGAAGACATGCTTCCTCGCCGAGGAACGAATCGCCTTTTTTGCCGAACTGGTGATAGCCATATAAATTAGGTTATAGATTATAGCTTATAGGTTTTAGTCAGAAATGCAAATGCTACCCCCTATAACCTACCCCTTATTACCTGGGTAATGGGGGACAGCCACCATTCTTTTAATTTTTATGTGGTCTAATATTTTCTTCTCATCCGCCACTTTTCGGATAATGGTGTCAGCTTTCTTCTATTCTTTTTGATCGTTTATATTGATTTTTAAACTCTGGAAATGTCGGAATCATCGTCAATTTTTAGAGATTTGCCGCACATGATAAATCTCTCCCCCGACATCAACTCTGGCGACACGAGGCATGAGTTAATTATGACACACTATTTCTAAAATAATGGTGGCTGTCCCTATTTCCTACTCTTGCGCCAGACAATTGGCGAAATTCATCAAAATCTAATATAATGAGATTATCTATGGTGGACAAATCAACAACTAGACTAAATCCCAAAAAACGCTATTTGCAAGCGGCGTTAAACGGCACACTTGAAGACGCGCACGAAATAATCAGTAGTTTACCAAAAAGCGACAGAATTATCGTTGAAGCTGGAACGCCACTTATCAAAAGATATGGTGAGCATGGAATTCGCCAAATTCGTAATTGGTATGAGGCACACTTGTCAGGACAGATTTTAACACCTGCGGCTATAGCTAATGTATCGGCGAATTCCATGTTCTCAATGTTGTTTCAATCGGCGTTTACAGGAACGGGCACTATTCAAAAAACGACTCCCCAAACTACGCAAAAAGATGAAATTTTCCCTTACGTTGTTGCCGATTTGAAAACTATGGACAGAGGTGAGACGGAGGTAGAAATTGCCGCGCGAGGCGGAGCGAGTGCGGCTATTGCTCTAGGAAACGCGCCGATTGAAACTCTTAATTCGTTTATTGAAAAATGCGAGGAGCACGGACTGGACGCAATGATTGACATGATGAATGTCGAATTTCCTTTATCAGTATTACGCGCACTCAAAAAAGTTCCACCTGTAGTTATTATTCATCGAGGCGTAGATGAAGAAAAATTTAATCGCGAAAAACAAATTCCTTTACACGAAATTCGGCGTATTAAAGGCAATTACAACATTATGATCTCTATCGCTGGAGGTGATACGCTTCGTGAAGTTCAGAGGTCAATCTTTAATGATGCGGATATTGTTGTAGTATGGAAATCAGTATTTCAAAAAACAGACGAAACAATCGCCCTTATTGAGGGATTTTTGAAAGAAATAAAATAAAGATTTTATTTCTTATCTAGATAGGACGAGAGACTTTTTATTCCTTCAAAAAATTCAACCGGCAAGGCGAAGATAACTGTTTTTGAAGGGTCGGGATTTATTTTTTCGATTGTTTGAAGTGTGCGCATTGAAATACCCCCTGGTGTGCCTGTTAAAACGCCTGCGGCTTGAGCAAGTCGCTCTGACGCTTCAAATTCTCCCTGCGCCCTAATAACGATTGCGCGTCTCTCGCGCTCGGCTTCTGCTTGTTTCGCCATAACACGCTTCATATCGGCTGGCAACTCGATGTCTTGGATTTTAATATCCGTAACTAAAATACCCCACGACTGGGTAGCCGCGCTAACAATTTTTTGGACTTCTTCGGCAATTTGTTCTCTTTCAGAAAGAAGCGGATCAAGTTCAATGGCACCGATGACATCGCGAAGTGCGGCTTGTGCGTATTGTGAAACTGCAGTTGTGTAATCCTTAATATTTAAAATTGCGTTCTCGGCGGATTGAACTTGAAAGTAGACAACGGCGTTAATACCCACGGGCACGTTATCTTTTGTGATAACTTCTTGTTGCGGAATATCGGTGGTGGTAATGCGCAAATCAACTTTTGTCATTTTCTGAATTCCGATAAAAATCCACGTCAAACCAGGCGAGCGTATTCCTGAATATTTACCAAGAGTAAGCACGACCCCACGCTCATATTGGTCAACTATTCTTAATCCAAAAAGGATGAAAAAAGATACTAAACCAACTATCGGCCAAATAAGTATTTCCATAATGTTTTGATTATAGCACAAGTCTGGAAAGCACAGCAGGTCAATACCTGTGGATTTCCATTTCTTGCTTGTCTTTAGTTTATCATGTTCCGGCGCAAATCAGCAAACGCAAACAAGAGTAATGGGGACAGCCATGCTCTGTAGAAAACACACTGTGGCATGATACAATACGTTGCATGATGACATCAAAATCTCCGAACGCGGTTGCGCAAGTTGCATACCTAACAGCGCAGCACGCTCTGCCTCCGTATCTTCACCTCACCAGTCCAAAGAAGTTCACTCAGCATCAACTGGTCGCCTGCCTCGTACTCAAAGAATTCTTCACCACTGACTATCGAGGTATTGTGGAGATACTTGCGGATTCGCATGATCTGAAAGAGATCCTCGAATTACGTGAAATTCCTCA